>JAJEAZ010000538.1 GCA_022824105.1 Alphaproteobacteria bacterium | reverse complement strand
GCGGGCCGACGCCAGCCACGTGGAGGGCGCGCCGCCCCGCGCGCGGGGCCCTCCCATGGACTATGGGGACAAGCTACCGCCGAGACCCTGGTGCAATTTTACGCCGCCGCACCGGTACATTTTTGCTCCGCCGTTGACATCGGAGCGTTGATCGGCTACACACCCTATGCAATGCAGTTTCGCTATACCGGGCAGGACATGCCGGCGGCATCGCTCGACCGCGAAATGATCGTCGAAGAGGTGAGCATGCTGCTCGAAGAAGTCCGGCGGCGACTGACAAGCGCGGAAGACTGACGACGGCGACGACGAACGAGCGCCGTCCGGGCTGCATTCGAAGACCTGCCCGGACTTCCGGTGCGTGTCCTTTCCCGGCCGGTCTGGGTCGTGGGTCAGTGGAAGTAGGCGCCGCCATCCACGACGAGGGTTTGTCCGGTGACGAAGGCTGAGTCTTCCGACGCGAAGAATACCACCGCGCCCACAATGTCTTCCGGGTGCTGGTCGCGCTGGATGACGCGCGCCTGAAGCGAGATCTCCCGGAGCGTTTCAAGCTGGTGGGAATTGGCGAGCACGCCGTCGGAGAGCGTGAATCCGGGCGCCACCGCATTGACCCGTATGCCCGCGCCGCCGAGTTCCTTCGCCAAGGCTTTGGTCATCGCGTTCACGGCGCCCTTGCTCGCCACATAGTGCAGCAGGAACGGAACCCCCTTGAACGGCGTGCCCGACGAGAAGTTGACGACCGAGCCGCCGCCCTGCCGGCGCATGGCCGGAACGACCGCGCGGGTCGCCATCGCCTGCCCGATGACGTTCACATCGAGGATGCGCCGCCACTCCTCGATGTCCAGGTCCTCGAAGGGCCCGGTCTTCAGCGAGGAGTAGATCCCCGCATTGTTAACCAGCACGTCTATGCGGCCGAACGCCTCCAGCGCGGCCCCCGCCATGGCCTCGGTGTCGTCCCGGCTCGACACGTCGCAGGCGACGCCGATGACCGCGTTCCCCGCATTGTCCAGCGCCCTTGCGGCCTCCACCGCGCCCGCCCGGTCGGCAATGACGACATTCGCGCCTTCCGCGAGCAGGCCTTCCGCAACGGCGCGCCCGATACCCATCGCCCCGCCGGTGACGATTGCGACCTTTCCCTTGCAACGCATGTCCCGTTTCCTTCCGCTTGTCCGCATGCCGGGCTACCGGCCCACCAAGTCCTCTATGCCGGATGCAGGCTTATCGGCACCTCGGCGAACACCCGGTAGCGCACCAGTGGGTGCTAACTATCTGATATAGCGTCGTTTTTTCTCCCGAAAATCTGCAACCGGGGAAGTGGGGTGCAATCCCTTTTGTTCCCTGGCTGCAACCGGAGCCGGGAGACATCTTATGCCGGGAACCACCCTCACCGAGGCGCGCGTGAAGGCGCTCAAACCCCGCAAGTCCGTCCGCGAGGTCCGCGACGGCAAGCTCAGGGGGTTCGGCGTCCGTGTGTCGCCCTCGGGCCGCAAGCAGTTCTTCATCCACTGCCAGCATCGGGGCGAGCGCATCTGGAAGATCGTCGGCGACGCCGGGAGCATGAGCGTGGGCGAAGCCCGGTCCGTTGCGGACGATATGCTCACCGCCATCAGGCGCGGCGAGGTTACGCCTCTCGCGCCCGGCGAGACCCTGTTCGAAGCCGTCGCCGAGGCGGCGTTCCGGCGTCACGAGCGGGTCTGGAAGCCCGGAACCCTCTACGTGAACCGGCGCTACCTTCGCAACCAGCTCCTGCCGCATTTCGCTGGACGGCCGATTGCCGCCATCGACCGGCAGGAGGTGCGGAACTGGTTCGCTTTGCTTCGTGCGAAGCCGGTCGCGGCAGACCGGTCCATGCCGGTGCTGTCCGTCATCATGAGGGAGGCGGAAGGCATGGGTCTGCGCCCGGAGGGGTCCAACCCCTGCCGGGGCATCCGGCGCTACCGCCGCAAGGGCCGCGAACGGTTCCTGTCCGACGACGAACTCCGTCATCTGGCGGCGCGGCTCAAGGCGTATGAAACCCGCTGGCCGCAACAAGTCGCGGTCATCCGGCTTCTTCTGCTGACGGGGTGCCGCAAAGGCGAAATCCTTACCCTGCAATGGACGGATTACCGTGAGGGCCATCTGTTCCTCCGCGACAGCAAGACGGGACCGAGAACCGTGTGGCTCTCGGAACCGGCCCGGGCCGTTCTTGATAGCCTTGAGCGGAAAGGCCGCTGGATGTTCCCCGCATCCCGGAGCGACCGGCCGAGGAGCGCAAGCTGGCTGGACCCTTTGTGGACCAGGGTCCGCGCCGAGGCGGAGCTTGAAGACATCCGCCTTCACGATCTGCGCCACACGGTAGCCAGTCTGGCGCTCAGGCAGGGCGAGACCGTGCTCGCCATCGGCCGGCTGCTCGGCCACCGCGACCCGGAGACGACGCTGAAATACATCCACCTCGCCGACGCCATGATGCAGGACGCGGCCGAGACGGTCGGCGCCGCGCTGGAGGCAGAGTGATGGCGGGCAGGGAACGGATGAAATTCACCGACGCCGCCATCGCCCGCCTCCGTCCCCGCGAGCGGGAATATACCGTATGGGACACGCGCGCGGCCGGCCTCGGTGTCCGGGTGCGCCCCTCCGGCGGGCGCAGCTGGGTGCTGCTGCTCGACAGGGGCGGGCGCACGAAGCGCGTCTCGCTGGGTGCCGTCGGGGTGAGGGGCCTGGAAGAGGTTCGCAGGGAATGCCATGCCCGCAGGGCGAACCCGGAGCCCGAGGTGGAAACCGCAAGGACGCAGCCGGTCCCGCTCTTCCGGGATTTCGTCTGGGGCCCTTGGAAGGAGGTCCATTTCGATGGCTACAAGCCCTCGACGCAGAGAACCACCCGGTATCAGCTTGCGGGCCAGCTTCTGCCGGCATTCGGAGCGAAGCCGCTCGACCGCATCGGGGAGGCCGCCATCCGGCGCTGGTTCGATCAATACAGCCGCACAGCGCCCGGCAACGCCAATCGTATCCTCGCACGGCTGCGGCAGATCCTGAACTTCGCCATTGCCTGCGGCCACATCGAAAGCAATCCCGCGCGGCGCATCGTTGCAAACCGCCGCCCGGCGCTGACGCGGTTCCTGTCCCGCGAGGAAATCGCCCGCCTGCACGGCGTCCTTGACGCGCAGACCCGCAAGGGCAGCCTGCAGCAGGCCGACATCATCCGCCTCCTGCTGCTGACCGGTTGCCGCAAGGGCGAGATCATGGGTCTCAGATGGTCCGAGGTCCGCGCCGGCATGCTGGCGCTGGCGGACAGCAAGACAGGACCGAGGACGGTTCCACTCAGCAGCCGGGCCCGCGCCATTCTCGACCGGCAGCCGCGCACAGGCAGCCCGTTCGTGTTTCCCTCGCCGCTCGACCCCGCCCGTCCGCGCTATCCCGAGCTTCGGTTCTGGTACCGTATCAGACGCGAAGCCGGCATCGAGGACGTACGCCTTCATGACCTGCGTCACACGATGGCCAGCCATGCCGTCATGAATGGTGTGCCGGTGCCGGTGGTCTCCCGCCTGCTCGGGCACTCAAATGTGCAGATGACAATGCGCTATGCCCACCTGGCGGACCGCGATATCGAAGCCGCAGCCGAGCGCCTCGGCGCTGCAATGGCGCAGGTAATGGCGGGAGACGCGGCAGGCACGGCAAGGAGGTGATAACGGCAGGCAGGCAGGTTCGACAGCTTGCGCTGCCGACCGGCGTTGAAACCACGCGCCGGGCAGCCGGCGCCCGTCTCCTCCATCGCCGCCGGCGGTGTCCCGGCTGGCCCCGCGCCTGCGCCGGGACCCGATCCGGGCTCACCAGCGAACCGCGTCTGTCAGCATGACCGCGTGCTCGACCGGCCCGGCGCCGGCGGGCTCCCCGCGCGTAGCGTCGAGGCTCATCTCGAAGCCGAGACCGCCCGCGCCGCCGGGGTCAGCCGCCAGCCGAGGCGCGCCTCGACCGCGCCGGCATCCGCGCCCGTCGTGCCGCCCGCAGGACGGGGCATCTCCTCGCCCCACAGCGCGTCCGCGCGCCCCAGCGGGGCATCAGCGCCAGCGACAGGCCGCGCCCGCGCGGCCCGACATCGCGGCCGGCAAGAGGCGCGGCAAGCGAGCACCGCCGATCTCGCCGCTCGCGATGGAGGCGGTGAAGCGGATCGATGCGCTGTTCGACATCGAGCGCGGGATCAACGGCGAGACCGCCGAGCGCCACCTCGCGGTGCGCCGCGAGCAGAGCGCGCCGCTCCTCGCCGACCTCGAGGACTGGATGCGCACCGAGCGTACCGGACTGTCGCGCCATGCCCCCGTGGCCAAGGCCATGGACTATATGCTGAAGCGCTGGGACGGCTTCGCCCGCTTCCTCGACGACGGACGTATCTGCCTCTCGAACAATGCCGCTGAGCGCTCAATCAGGCCTCTGGCCCTGGGCAGGCGATCCTGGCTGTTCGCCGGCTCCGACCGCGGCGGCAGGCGCGCGGCGGCGATGTACACCCTGATCGGCATCGCCAAGCTCAACGATGTCGACCCCCAGGCCTGGCTCGCCGACGTGCTCGCTCGCATCGCTGGCACCCCGCAGAACCGGCTCGGCGAACTTCTCCCCTGGAACTGGCAGAACAGCCAGCCTCACGACCAGGCCGCATAGCCAAAGCCCCCGCCTGACGGCCCCCGATCAGCTGCACGCCGCCGCGAACTCAGAACTCAATACCCTGCGGTCTTCGGCGGATGCTTACGGTCCAACCCGAACCCTTGGCGCACATTTCACCTTGGGACGGACCCATATCCCGGCTACCGGCGAATATCGGTTGCCAAAGCTCTGGTAGCGCCCCGGCTTTCAGAGACCGAGCAGGCCGTCAGCGTACGATTCCGACCGCTGCTGGAACCGACCCTATTTGCGGCTACTGCCATCTCCCGCGAATACGTGGCCGGAAATCCATGCCGCGATACCGCTCAATGTCAGGAAGAACGGAAACAGGAGCTTCGCTGGAGCTTCCAGCCAGATTGCTTCTGCGGAAATGCCTAGAAATAGCCAACCGAGGAACTGGCACCACGCCGCGGCTACAACGCACCAGGCGGTGAACCGGAGGAATCGGGAAATTCGGCTACGGCGAGGGGTCGAATCCTTGTGTCGAACCCGCGCAAGCGCCCACAAGACGAGTGTGGCGGAACCAAGAAGAATGAACTGCACAAATTTCGCCATACTATCGAAAGTCGAAGCGAGGTAGGGTTCATCGAAGAAGGTCCAGCTTGTCCAATGGACGGTGCCAACCGCCACTGCTGACCAGAGGACGACTTGCACGGCAAGCCGCAGCAGACGTCCTCTGAGCGATTGTATGGCGGCACGGGTGCCGCGCAAATTGAAGTGAAGATTCCCAATGCCTAGTTTTCCAACCACCGGCAGTGCAAGACCGATCTTCAGCGTCTTTTCCTCCATCGCCCAGTTGAGACCGGGCTCTATGGAGCGTCTGATCGTGTAAATGACGTCTTCGGCTTGCTCGGGACTGAGCTTTTCGAGCTGGGTCACGCCGTGGTCGAGAATTCTTGCGTATTTTGAACCGGCGTAGTGCCGGCAGAGCACTTGCCAGTCGGAACGGATGAGTGTTGTGTCAATGGTACTTCGGATCCCTGCATCCATCTTGACCTTGGTGACAATCATACGCGTTAATTCCTGAACGCATAGTGCAGCAGCGATTCCCTGAAGAACTTTACGGCGGTCGGTACGATCAAGATTGTCTGAAAAAGTCTCATCCAGGTCGTCGACGAGGCCCGTGAAATTCGAAATGATCGGGTCGATATCTGTGTCATTTTGTTGATCGTCGTGGGCTGCGTCGCTCGCGGATGTGGGCATGTTTCGGCTCGCTCTGAAGGGCATTGTGAAGCGCAAGAATGTTGTGAACACTCGCAAATTGGCACCTGTGCCGCTTGCTGGGCGCTGTTGGATACGATCTTGCCGCTCGAGGGACTGGCCGCACGGTAAAGCGGAACCCGGAGGTGGCGAGGGTCGATCGTTCCCGATAGCGCGCAGTGAAAGAAGTGGTGGCACGTGATCGGCGCTATGTGCTGGAGGCTGTGTTCCGAAGGCTGGACAGCAGCTTTGCGTCTCCGTGCGCACTGGATATCTCCGAGAAGAAGTTCTCATAATCCATCACGAGTTCTTCCGGTTTTCCGTTGACCTGAACCTGGATCCGAATCTGTTTATTATCGAGTTCAGGCTCGAGAGAGAATCTGGGTGCTCCGAAAACGAGCGCCAACTGCCGCGTCTCCCCTGGAGCGGGCTTTGGACCCGCGTCGAGAATTTGTTCGGCCACTCTGTCCAGTATCGACTTGATCGGCCCTTCGTCGACGCGGGTGCCGTCCGTGATAACGAGCCCACCCAGCGTGTACAGATTCTGTGTGAGAAAAACGATGTCCTTGATGTTCGACGATGACGACAGCTGCTTCGTCGTGCCCCGCAGTCTTCCGATTAGGTCGTTGACTGTCAGGTCTTCGAGAGCACGCTGGACCTCGCCAAGATACTCCTCGAAATCGACCTTCAACCCGAGCTGAGGCCTGTCCGACATAAACTTCTCGTCCGAAATCAGGTCCACGACATACTGATCCCGAATCATGATATATCTGTTGTGCAGCAGCAGGTCCGCTATGCGACTTAGCTCGATATTATCGACGCAAGTGTTATCGTAGTCATACACCTTGACCTTGGCCCTTTTCATCTTGCGCGGGAAGATCTCCGACAGCACCCGAACGTTTACCGAAACGATGAGCAGCACTTCCTCCACGAGGGTATCCTGTTCGTCGAATATGCGATCCGTAATGTCGCACGGGGGCAGTTGCGACACCGTGCCTTCGATGGGCTCGATTCCGGCGGCATCCAGCCTCCTCTGAGCTTCGGACCGAAACGCCTGCAGCCTGTCCAGTTGGGACCGGGCGTTCTCTATCGTTCGGGCGACGGTTCCGTAGACTATTTCCCGGCCGTCCGCCGTCGTCTTGGAAATCACGAAGGGACTTTCGCACCATTGATTGGCGGGGTCCCCGTCAACGATATGGATTGCTCCGTACAGGTAAGGCTTGTGCTCGGCGTTGAACATCACCTGCACCCTGTTGAACTTTTGCTCCGACATGACTCTGGGCGCTCCGTTTTTCAGTATTGGACAGGCTGCCGCATCCGGCTTCATCCCGCTCTTGGGTGGTACAGCGGCGTGTGATGCGGCGCGCGCCCTTATGTGGGGATATCGTGTTGGACAGCAAGACGAGGATCCGGGACGGGTCGAGAAAGCGACTGACGAGCGGCTTCCGACGTCGGCGGAGACCGGTGAAGCGGAGCAGGAGTCGGTGGCAGCATCGCCGGTTGCAAATAGCCGGCGAACTGGACAGGGCACCGGCTTGAGCGCATTGAGTACGCGGAGTTGGTTTGATGGCATGGCATATTGCATACTAACATTGAGCAAAATGCGAGAATATCGAACTTGCCACGGGTTTGAGAAACATCCAATTGCATCGCTAGTGTCATGTTTGCTCAGTAATTCCAATATATCATTATATTACAATGGGTTGTATTTTTATCTCTCCAAATGTCTTCATGACGGGATCAGATGTTAACGGCGGCGGAATAATGCTCCACAGGAAGCGCCGGGTTGGTCCGGTGGCGCCGGTGCAAAATTGCACCAGAGATGTCCCGAGGTCGGTATCGGCGCGGGGCGGGAGATGTATGGGGTGGAGCTATATGCAGCGGTT
>JAJEAZ010000344.1 GCA_022824105.1 Alphaproteobacteria bacterium | reverse complement strand
GGATGGCGGCCATGTCGTGGCCGAGGGCCTGCCGGAGGAGGTGGTCGCGCGCGGGGAAGGCCTGACGGCGCAATATCTCACCGGCCGGAAGCGGATCGAGATTCCGATGTTGCGGCGGCCCGGAAACGGGCGCCGGCTGGTGGTCTCGGGCGCGCGGGGCCATAACCTGCAGAACATCGACGCGGCGTTCCCGCTCGGCGTGTTCGCCTGCGTCACCGGCGTTTCCGGCGGCGGCAAGTCCACCCTGGTCGTGGAAACGCTCTACAAGGCGCTGGCGAGGCATCTCCACGGCGCGCGCGGCGCGGCCGCCCCGCACGACCGCATCGAGGGCGCCGACCTCATCGACAAGGTCATCGACATCGACCAGTCGCCGATCGGGCGCACGCCGCGCTCGAACCCGGCCACCTATACCGGCGCGTTCACGCCGATACGCGACTGGTTCACCGGCCTGCCGGAGTCGAAGGCGCGCGGCTACAAGCCCGGGCGCTTCTCCTTCAACGTCAAGGGCGGGCGCTGCGAGACCTGCCAGGGCGACGGCGTCATCAAGATCGAGATGCACTTCCTGCCGGACGTCTATGTCGAATGCGAGACCTGCAGGGGCCAGCGCTACAACCGCGAGACGCTGGAAGTGCGCTTCCGGGGCAAGTCCATCGCCGACGTGCTGGACCTGACGGTTGAGGAGGGCGTCGAGCTCTTCCGGGCGGTGCCCGCCGTGTACAACAAGCTGGAGACGCTGCGCCGGGTCGGGCTCGGCTACATAAAGATCGGCCAGCAGGCGACGACGCTGTCCGGCGGCGAGGCCCAGCGCGTCAAGCTCGCCAAGGAGCTCTCCCGGCGCTCGACCGGGCGCACCCTCTACATTCTCGACGAGCCGACCACCGGGCTGCATTTCGAGGATGTGCGCAAGCTGCTCGAAGTGCTGCACGCGCTCGTGGACGCCGGCAACACGGTGATCGTCATCGAACACAATCTCGAAGTCATCAAGACGGCGGACTGGATCGTCGATCTGGGGCCCGAAGGCGGCGCGGGCGGCGGGCGCATCGTGGCCGCCGGCACGCCGGAAGATGTGGCCGACGCCCCGGAAAGCCACACGGCGCGCTATCTGGCCGCGTCCCTCGGCCGAACGGAGCGCCTGGCGGGATAGCGGTCAGCGGGGCCGCAGCGCCACCAGCGACAGCTGGCGCCCGTAGTCGGGCTCGCCCTTGAGGCAGGCGCGGCGGTAGCTGAAGAAGCGCTGTTCTTCCGCGCAGGTGTCCGCGTCGGCGACCGAGATTGCCGCAAGGCCGGCGCGTTCGAGCCGTGCGGCGACATATCCCGCGAGGTCGAAGCGGAAATGGCCCGCGCGCGCCGCCGCCGCGAACCAGCGCCCGTTGTCCGGATCGGCCGCCTCGAACGCCGCCCGGAATTCGGGGCCGACTTCGTAGGAAGCCTGCCCGATGCAGGGGCCGACGGATGCGGCTGTCCGCCCTGCCCGCGCGCCGAGGCGTTCCATGCGTTCAAGCACCGCTTCGGCGATGCCGGCCAATGCACCGCGCCAGCCGCAATGGGCCGCGCCGACGACGCCGGCCCGCTCGTCGGCAAACAGCACGGGCGCGCAATCGGCCGTCAGGATGCCGAGCGCGAGGCCCGGGCGGTCCGTCGCCATGCCGTCGGCCCGGAGGCCCTCGGGCGGCTCCGTCAGGATCGCGGCGTCCGCGCCGTGGACCTGGTGGAGCGTCGCCAGCCGGTCCGCGCCGACCGCCGCCAGCGCGCGCCTCCGGTTCTCGCTCACCGCATCGCGGTCGTCGCGGGAGCCGAAGCCGCAATTGAGGCCGGCATAGAGCCCGGTGCTGACGCCTCCCTCGCGCTCCAGAAAGGCATGCGCGACGCCTTCGAGGCCCGAAAGCGCTGTCCTTTTTGTCATCCCCCTTCCCCGTCCAGAAAGCCCGCAGGCGCCCGCGCGTCGACGGGGGCGAAACCCAGCACCCGGAAGAGCCTGCCCATTGCGTCCTCCCCTACCAGCCGGGCGAGGGCGTCATCCTGACCGCCGAGCCGGGCGGCGCGGGCCTCGATGCCGAGTCGCCTGAGCCATTCGCCCTGCGGAACCGGCCCCCAGACCGCCCCGCCCGCCTCGCGCGCGGCGCGCATCAGCGCTGCGAAGTCCACATGCGCGCTCATATCCGCATCGCCCGGCCGGGACAACGGATCCGCTGGCTTGTGATTCTTCACCGCCTGCAGGGTCGGCCGGCCCGGCGGCTCGACATAGCCATAGTCGATCGCCAGCCCGTAGCCGGGACGGGCGGCGAGCGAGGCGGCCATGGCGGTTGCGGCCGGAGACATCTCGGCGATGTCGCCGTCCTTTCCCGCGCCGGCGCGGCGCAGGGCCGGAGCGGCCACGAACCGGAAAGCCTCCCCCTCCCGGTCCACCAGCCGTTCGTGCCAGCATCCGCCGATTCTCACGAACTGGCGGATCGGCAGGGCGTCGAAGAA
The DNA here is from genome assembly GCA_022824105.1 of Alphaproteobacteria bacterium. Taxonomy (GTDB): domain Bacteria; phylum Pseudomonadota; class Alphaproteobacteria; order Bin95; family Bin95; genus Bin95. The sequence continues at coordinate 5,234 of JAJEAZ010000344.1, read as the reverse complement.
CTCGTTGGCGATCCAGATGCAGGGCCCGTCCGGAATCGTCTCGGGGCGGTCGTGCCAGACGGCGTCGAAACCTTGCGCACGCTGGAGAGAACGCAGCGACGGCGAGGCCTCGACAAGGTGGACCTCGGGCTGGAATTCCGGTTCCAGCCGCGCGGCGCGCAGCGCATCCGCCATCAGCGCGCCGCGCCCGGGCCCGAGCTCGACCAGCCGGACATCCGCCGGCCGCCCCAAACGCTCCCATGCATCCACGCACCAGAGCCCCACGATCTCGCCAAACATCTGGCTGATTTCCGGCGCCGTGGTGAAGTCGCCTCCCCGCCCGAACGGGTCGCGGCCGGCATAGTAGGCGCCGTTGCTCAGCGCCATGAACTCGGCGAGCGGCATCGGGCCGTCACGTTCGATGCGCCGGGCAAGACGGTCGGCCAGGCTTTTGCTCACGGGCGGCGGACCAGCAGGAAAAGGCCGGCAACCACCAGCGGCAGGGACAGGAGCTGCCCCATCGTGACCGGCCCCAGGATGAAGCCCAGATGCGCGTCCGGTTCGCGGAACAGTTCGCCCAGCGATCGCGCAAGCCCGTAGCCGAGCAGGAAAACCCCGGTCAGAACGCCGGGGCGCGCCCGCACCCGCTCCTGCGAGGCCAGCGCCAGCATGACCAGGCCGAGCAACAGGCCCTCCAGCGCCGCCTGGTAGAGCTGGCTCGGGTGGCGCGGCAACTGCGCCGGGTCGGAGGGAAAGACCATCGCCCAGGAAACATCGGACGCCCGGCCGTAAAGCTCGCCGTTCACGAAATTGGCGAGCCGGCCGAGCAGCAGTCCGACCGGCGCCACCGCCGCCACCATGTCCGCAACGCGCAGGACCGGCAGGTCGAGGCGGCGCGCGAACAGGAAGACCGCCACCGCGACCCCGGCAAGCCCGCCATGGAACGACATGCCGCCCTGCCAGAGGAACAACGCCTCCTCCGGGTTCGCGAGATAGTAGCCGGGCTTGTAGAACAGCACGTAGCCGAGCCGTCCGCCGGCCACGACTCCCAGCACCATCCAGGCCAGCAGGTCGTCCACGCGCTGGGGGCGCATGAGGTAGGGAGGCCGGACGGCAAGGCGACGCGCGAGCCGCCAGCCGACTATGAGGCCGACGAGATAGGCGAGCGCATACCAGCGAATGGCGAGCGGCCCCAGCTCCACCGCAACAGGGTCGATGACGGGAAACGGAACGACGGGAAGAATCAAGGCCGGGACCTCGCTGGCTCGCCCCGGCGGGCGCGACCCGTGACAAGCATCATTTCATGGCCCATCCTGTCGGCGCGGTCGAAAAGCTATGCTCGGAGTCGGTCCCATGCAAACCGGAAAGCGAATCTTCGACGATCTGGCCCGTGTCGCCTCGGGCGCCGCCGGCGCGGCGGGCGCCGTTCGCGACGAGATGGAATCGATGCTGCGTGACCGTCTGCAGGGCATGCTCGACTCGATGGACCTTGTGCGGCGCGAGGACTTCGAGGCCGTGCAGGAGATGGCGCAGAACGCGCGCATGGAGCAGGAGCGGCTCGAAGCGCGCGTGGCCGCCCTGGAGGCCAGGCTGGCAGAATCCGGCAAGTGAGCGAGATCGTCGTCGAGTATCCCTATGACGAGCCGCCGCCGGAGGGCGCGGCTCGCAAGGTGGCCGAAGGGATCTGGTGGGTGCGGATGCCGCTGCCCTTCGTCCTCGACCACATCAATCTCTACCTGCTCGAAGACGGGGACGGCTGGACCGTCGTCGATTGCGGGCTGAACAAGGACGGCGTGCGCGACATCTGGGAGACGCTGATCCGCACGCTGCTTGCCGGGCGGCCGGTCGGCCGCGTGATCGTCACGCATTTCCACCCCGACCATATGGGCCTCGCGCAATGGCTGCTGACGCGCTTCCCGGAGGCCGAGCTCTGGATGAGCCTCTCGGAATGGCTCTGGTCGCATTTCGCCTTCGATGCGCGCGAACGCAACATGGAGGAGATGCTGCGCTTCTGGCGGCGCAACGGCATGGCCACATCGACGGTGGACGCCATGCGCGGGCGCGGCAATTTCTACGCCCAGAACGTGGTGCGCCCGCCCATCGTCTATCGCCGCATCCAGCATGGCGACCGCATCCGCATCGGCGAACGCGAATGGCAGGCGATCATCGGCTCCGGCCATTCGCCGGAGCATGTCTGCCTCGCCTGTCCGGAATCGAAACTGCTGATCTCCGGCGACCAGGTGCTGCCGCGCATCACGACCAATGTCTCGGTGCATTTCGTCGAACCCGACGGCGACCCGCTGCAGCATTTCCTGGACAGCACCCGCGCCTTCGCCCACCTGCCGGACGACACCTTCACGCTCTGCAGCCACGACCGCCCGTTCTACGGCCTGCATGAGAGGCTGGCCCAGCTTCGCGACCACCATCAGGTCCGCCTCGACGAGGGCTGCGAGGCCCTTGCCGAACCGCAACATGCCATCGACCTGCTGCCGGTCTTCTTCCACCGGCCGCTCGACCTGCACCAGCAGTCCTTCGCGATCGGCGAGGCCATCGCGCACCTCCACAATCTCTGGCGCACGGGGCGCGTCGAGCGCGAGCAGGGCGGCGACGGCGTCTTCCGTTTCGTGCGGGCGTGAGGGACGTGCGGGAGACCCTGTCCGCCCTGCTTGAGCGCGTCGCGGAAGAAGCCGGGGATGCGCCGGCGCTCATCTATGGCGGCGAGACGTGGAGCTACGGCGAACTGCTGGACCGCTCGCGCCGGGCGGCCTCGGCTTTGGCGGCGCTCGGCGTCGGCCGCGGCGACAAGGTCGCGCTTTGGCTGCCGAACGCGCCGGCCTGGGTCGCGCTCTATTTCGCGCTCGGGCGGCTCGGCGCGGTCGCAGTGGCCGTCAACACCCGCTTCCGGGCGCTCGAAGTCGCGGACATCCTGTCGCGTTCGGGCGCAAAGGCGCTCGCCATGTGGCCCGGTTTCAAGGATATCGACTTCGCCGGGCTGCTGGCGGAGATCGGCGACGACGCGCTCGCCTGCCTTGAGCGCGTGCTGGTCTATGACGAGGGCGAGGCGCCGGTCCCGGAGCGGGTGGCCGGCAAGCCGGTCACGGCGGTCCGGGCGCTGTTCGAGGCGCGGCCGATGGCCGCGGACTGCGCGGCGCCCGACGACCCGTGCAACATCTTCACCACCTCCGGCACCACCTCGAAGCCCAAATTCGTGCTGCACGGCCAGGAGCCGGTAACGCGCCACGCCCGCGACTGCGTTGCCGCCTTCGGCTGGGACCGGCCGGGCGCGGTCAGCTACCAGGCGACGCCGCTCTGCGGCGTGTTCGGCTTCTCGACCATGATGGCGACGCTTGCCGCCGGCGCGCCGAACGTGCTGGCGCCGCTCTTCACGCCCGGAGAGGCCGCCGGGGCGGTGCGCCGCCACCGGGTCACGCATTTCATGGGCACGGACGACATGTATGCCGGGATGCTTGCGCTCTGCGAGGAGCCGGAGCCCTTCCCGAGCCTGCGCCTTTGCGGCTACGCGCTCTTCAACCCGACCCTGGAGGATTTCGAGGCGAAGACGCTCGCGCGCGGCGTGCCGCTGATCGGCCTCTACGGCATGAGCGAGGTGGGCGCGCTGATGGCCGTCCAGAAGATCGACGCGCCGCTCGAGGACCGGCTCGCCGGCGGCGGCTATCCGGTGGCTCCGGAAGCCGTGGTGCGGGTGCGCAATGTCGAGACCGGCGAACTCTGCCCGCCCGGCATCTCCGGCGAGATCGAGATGCGCTGTCCCAGCCTCTTCCTCCGCTATGAGGACAATCCGGAAGCCACCGCGGCGGCGATGACGGAGGACGGGTTCCTGCGCACCGGCGACGCCGGCCGGATGCGCGCCGACGGCAGCTTCGTCTATGAGGCGCGCATGGGCGACACGCTGCGCCTCGCCGGCTTCCTGACAGCCCCGAGCGAGATCGAGGCGCATATCGAGACGCATCCCTCGGTCGCCGGCTGCCAGGTCGTCGGCGTCGCCGCGCCACGAGGGCCCCGCGCCTTCGCCTTCGTGCGCCCGGCAGGCGAGGCCGTTTACGACGAAACCGCCCTCCTCGCCTGGTGCCGCGAGACCATGGCCAACTACAAGGTGCCCGTCCGCGCCGTCCCGATAGACGCCTTCCCCGTCACCCACAGCGCCAACGGCGCCAAGATCCAGAAAGCCGAACTCCGCCGCATGGCCGAGGCGATGGAGGCGGCAAGCGATTCGGTGCAAAGTGCATCCGCGGCTCAATAGCGGAGGCGGACGAGTGACCGACTGGCGCGACGCCCTTCCTTCCGACGGCCTGCTTGCGGTGGTCAAGCGGGATTGTCCGACCTGCGTCCTCGTCGCGCCGGTCCTGGCGGAGCTGGCGGCGGAGGGGGCCGTGGCGGTCACCCAGGACGACCCCGCCTTTCCCGAGGGCGCCGCACCCCGTCACGACAGCGATCTCGAACTCTCCTACCGGCTCGACATCGAGACCGTGCCCACACTGATCCGCTTCAGCGGCGGCAGCGAGGCCGAACGCGCGATCGGGTGGAACAGGGCCGAGTGGCGGGCGCTGACGGGCCGTGCCCACCTTGGCGAAAGCCTGCCGGAGAACCAGCCCGGATGCGGGTCGCTGTCGGTCGAGCTCGGCATGCCGGAACGGCTGGCGGTGCGCTTCGGCGACATCCCGCTTGCCGCGCGGCGGATCGTCGTGGAGGACCATGACGACCCGATGGAGGCGGCGTTCGACCGGGGCTGGACCGACGGCCTGCCGATCGTGCCGCCGACCGACCTGCGCGTCGCCCGGATGCTGGCCGGCACGACGCGGGCGGCCGACGAGGTCATCGGGGAAATCCCGCCCAATCTCGCGCCCTGCACCGTGGAGAAGGCGGCCATCAACGCCGTCATGGCCGGCTGCCGGCCGGAGTATTTCCCGACCGTGCTGGCGGCGGTCGAAGCCGCGCTGATACCTGGCTTCTCCATGCACGGCCTGCTCTGCACGACCCATTTCGCGGGACCCGTCATTGTCGTGAACGGCCCCGTTGCGCGGCGCATCGGCATGAACTGGGGCCTGAACGCGCTCGGCCAGGGCAACCGCGCCAACGCCACCATCGGCCGGGCTTTCCAGCTCATCATCCGCAATGTCGGCGGCGGCCGGCCGGGCGAGATCGACCGCGCGATGCAGGGCAATCCCGGCAAATACACCTTCTGCTTCGCCGAGGACGAGACCGACCCGGACTGGACGCCGCTTTCGGTCTCCCGC
>JAJEAZ010000657.1 GCA_022824105.1 Alphaproteobacteria bacterium | reverse complement strand
GCGCGCCGAGGTCGCGACCGTCATGGCGCCCTATGTCTGGTATCCGCAGCGCACCGGCCGCGCCGACCTGCTGATCGAGCGCGCGAAGGCCGCGGGATGCTGGGACGACCCGGCCGTCCGCCAGGAGGTGGCGAAGGCGCTCACCCTGGCAAGGACCGCGGAATGGACGGCGCGGCGCGCCCGCGAGGCGCAGCAGATGGGCCGGCCGCAGGGGCCGGAGGGCTCCATCGGCAAGCTCGCCGCCAGCATCGTCGCGCGCGCCTGCGCGAAGGCCCACACCATGATCGCCGGGCCGGACGCCATGCTGACGGGCGAGGACGACGGCACGGGCGGCGTGATCGCGGAAATCCTGGTCTCGACGCCCGCCATCTCGATCGCCGGCGGCACGGACGAAATCCAGCGCAACATCATCTCCGAGCGCATCCTCTCCATGCCCAAGGAACCCCGCCACGACACCGACCGCCCGTTCCGCGACGTGCCGCGAAACCAAGTGGGGTGATCGAAGAGCAGATACGAAGTTGACAATGAACAAAATAAGTTCAACGATTGTCGGAGCTGCTGGCGAATACCATGTCCTCAGTCAATTGTTGCGACGTGGTTGGGTGGCCGCTTTAGCTCCCGATGGCGCCCCCAATATGGATATTCTAGTCACGGATGAACACAACAATAAACTTTGCGCAATCCAAGTGAAGACTCGCCGGGATATTGGCAATGACAAAGGATGGCATATGAAACCTAAACACGAGACGTTAATCGTGGACGATTTATTCTATGTATTTGTTGATGTTGGGAAAAAGCCTTCGGATCCCACTAACTGCTATATTTTGCGATCAAAAACTGTCGCGGACTGTATTCGGCTTTGTCACCAGGTTTGGCTTGATACTCCTGGCAGAGGAGGACGACCTCACAAAGACAGTAGCGTACGTCGTCTGGTACCGGATTATTCCTACATCAAACCAATTACTGAGGAGGGAACGGTAGTAATTGATCGATATCGGCGCGGTTGGCTAGATCCATATCGCGAGAATTGGGGCATTTTAGGTTTGCTTGAATCGGATAGCTTTTAGAGCACGATCCGTTTGGATTGAAACGGCCTTCCTCCGCGAAGCCTCGATCATCGCCCCGGCCCTCTTCCTGTCATGCCCGAATACCCCTTTTCTGTCACACCCGCGTCTCCTCCGTCACAGGCGAACGCCCCCTTCGTCATGCCCGGACTTGTTCCGGGCATCCACTTTCACCGCTACCCCGGACGGCCGCATGGATGCCCGGAACAAGTCCGGGCATGACGAGGAGAGGGTCAGCGGGCACCGATCCGGGCCTCGTTTCCACCGGCATTCCGTGAAAAATATCCATCAGTTTCATGTTTTGTGCCCGGTCGGGCTTGACTTTCGCCCATATGGTGTAGAATGAAAGTAGAGAGAGGCGGCTTCCGGGGCCGCCTTTCGGCTTTTCTGCAGAAAGCGACCGGCTGGGGCCGCGAAAAACACCCCGGCGGGAGGTGACGGGCGAGGTGCGTCTGCCGTCTCGCGCGCGCAATCAGGCGCGCGAGCCGCGCCGCCGCGATACGCCCGCCCGCGCCCGCGCACCCACGCCCGCGCGATTGCGCGCGAAACAGGGCCGCTCCGGCGCCGGGCGGCCTGTCTGCCAACCATAACCGTCGCCCCGGCCCGTAACCGGGTTCGACCCGAAAGAATGCGAGCCAGGGAAAGGAGCTGCATCCCATGCCCATCATCGACCCGACCGTAGCCCTGGCCACACGCCAGGAGGCCTTCTGCCGACACTATGCCGTCTCCGGCAATGCCGCAGACGCCGCAAGGCGGGCCGGCTACTCGGAGCGCTCCGCACGCCAGACCGGCTGCGCCCTTCTGGAACGCCCCTACATTGTGGAGCGCCTGCGCCGTATTCGGCTGTCCTGGAAGCGCACCGAACGGGACGAGGCCCGCATCCTGCTCGCCCGCTCGGAGCAGGCCTGGGATGCGGCCGTCGCCAGCGGGTCGGCATACATGATGCTCCGGGTGCTGCGCTTCCAGGCGGAGATAGCGGGGCTGGCCGGGTCCGCCGGGGGGAGCCGCGCCCGTCTCTGGCCGCTGGCGCACGAGGACGAACTCGGCGAGATCGGGGCCGGCGAGGCTCTGGAGGCGGGCACCGAGCCCGGCCCGCTCGCCGAGGCCGTGCGCTGCGGGCGCGACCGCGCCCAGGGCGCGCTCGAACGACACCGCGAGCGGCGCGAGGCGCTGGAGGCGCTGGAGGGCTTCGACGGGGCCGCGCATGAGGAAGCCGCCCGGAGGCTCGCCGAGGCCGTCGAGGACCGCACACGCCTGCCCGTCAGTTTCCAGACCCCCGCGCCGGCCTCGCCCGAAAGCCTGCCTCCCGCCGACGACCCGCCCGAGGAGGTCTATGAGGACTGCCCGTGGGCCGGCGGCGGCTGGACCGGCGATGCGGACCGGATCGACGACGACCGGGCCGACGGCGCCGAACATGACTGGCTCTACCAGCGCCGCAACGGCTACGCCGACATCTACGACCCCTGGTCTCCGGAGGAGGTCGAGCAGCGCAGGCAGAGCCGCCTCGAACGGGAAGAAGAAGCCCTCCGCCCCCGCGATCCGGACGGGGACGAGGACGACCGGGACGATGGCGAGGACGGGGACTGGTTCGCCAGCATCGAATTCCCGCCTGCCCATGACATCGCATGACAATTCATGACACTTCGCAGGGGGCCGCTCAGGGGCGGGGGCCGAGGCGACGGTTGGGTGGCATGCGTTGCGACGCCCGCCGTTCCGGCCACGCCTTCCATCATGCCCGGATCGAGGCCGTTGGTGTGAATCCGGCAGGCCCGGCAGGAAGGGACCACGCCCCGATCCGGGCTCCCGGAACCTTCGATCTTGATGGATTTACAGGGTTCCGAGCCCGTGTTCCGCTACGGCAAAACACCCAATTTAGTTGGCAAATCAGCCTTTTTTATAGGATAATGGCGCGACAAAAAGAGGGGCGGGGGAAGTTTCCATGAAGACCTTTCTGGCGTCGCTTACCATTCTTGCCGTGCTGGCCGTCCATCTCGCCCATGCCGGCCCGTTGGCGCCCCAGCCGCGCGCCGTCGCCACATACGACCGCAGCTTCATCGAGCGTTCGGGCGCCCAGACGCTCGAGGAACTGCTGGACACCGGCATCATCCGCTACTTCCTCACCGGGGGGCAGTCGCTGCTCGTCCTGGTAAACGGCAGGCCCTACAGCACCACCGGCGGCGATCTCGAACCCCTGCCGCTCTCCGCTGTGGAGCGCATCGATGTCCTCGCCGGCGACAGCCTGGGCTCGGTCGGCGGCACGTTGCGCGGCGCGCTCAATATCGTGCTCCGGACCGACCTGGACGGCTTCGAGACGCGCACGGTGACGCGCGCGCCGAGCCGGAAGGGCGGCGACGCCTGGCAGGGCAGCGTTTTCTGGGGCGGCACGGTGGGCAAGGGCGGGCGCATGACGCTGGGCGTGGACGCGCTCGACCGCCAGGAGATCCCCGGGAAAGAGCGCGAGCACAGCCGCTCCGAATGGGTCGAGGGCGGCAGTTTCAGCCAAGCCCGGAATGTCAGCGTCGCCGGGAATACCGTCTATGTCATTCAGCGGGACAACGAAGGCGATGTGACCGGCCCGAGGTCGGCTGCGCTCGGCGAGTGCGACCCGGCCAAGGGCTATGTCCCCGGTCTCAGCAACCCGCCCGGCATCCGCAACGGCGACAAGGGCTGCGGATTCGCCTACGGCAATATCTGGTGGGACACCGCGAGCTACGAGCAGCAGAGTGCCATCCTGAACCTCGACCATCCGCTCGGCGAGGGCGCGGAGTTGCATCTGGACGCGAACCTCACACAGACCGATTCGGCATTCCGCTACGCGCCTTCGGTCGATGTGTTTTCCTTCACCCCCGACAACGACCTGATAACCGCAATCGACACAGCCGCCGGCGACGCCTTTACAGCCGACGCCGATGACCTGTTCGCCGTGGGGCACCGCTTCGTCGGCCACGGCAACCGGGACTGGTTGACGGAAAGCGAGGAATACGACGTCTCGCTGGGCGTTACCGGCCGGTTGGCGGAGGACCTCGGCTACGATGCGCGCCTTGACGCCTGGCGGTGGGACAGCGTCACCGCCGGCAACACCCTGGTGCATCGCCGCACGATCCAGACGGCGATTCAGGAGGGGCGCTACGACCTCGCGGACCCGTTTTCCCGGGACCCGGCCCACTTGCAGGCAATAGAAGACAGCAGCCTGCGGGAGGAAGAGGACCGCGGCGGGAAGGTCCTTTCGGCCCGGCTGGCGCTGGAGGGATCGGGCTTCGCGATCGGCGGCCGCGATGCGGCATGGACGGCGGGGATCGAACTGGGCCGGGTCGAATTGCACAACCTCCTGCGCTTCCGCGGCAATGACGGCATGACCTACAAGGTGACCGAAGTGCTCGGTTCGGGCGGGGTCAGCTATGCCGGCAAGCGCGAAACCGCGGCGGCCTTTGCGGAGATGTCGCTGCCGGTGGCCGACAAGGTGGACCTCAGGCTCGCCGGGCGCGGCACCGAACTGGACGATGCGGGCGGGCTGGGGTCCTGGCGCGCGGGGGCGGAATACCGTCCGACCGGCATCGTCGCCTTGCGCGGCTCCTTCAGCGCGGCGGAGAGCGCGCCCTCCATGCTCTATCTCTACGCCACGGAGGCGCAGACCCATCCCTGGGTCGATTGCGATCCGGGCGCCGGGCCCCCGCCCCGGACCTGCCCGGCGCCGAACCCCCGGCAGGTGACGCAGGAGCTCTCGGGCAACCCCAAGCTCGATCCTGCGAAGGCGGAGAGGCTCTCCTTCGGCGCCGAGGCGCGCCAGGGGCCGTTCTTCCTGGCGGCGGAATGGTACCGGCTCTCGACCTCCAAGGGGGTGGGGAACAACACCGCGACCCATGCCATGCTGACCCTGCCCGAATGCGAGGGCGGCGCCAGGGAGAACTGCATCGAGCGCCAGGGCGGCGCCATCACCATCCACCGGGGCTTCGAGAATGTCGCCGAGTCCGAGATATCGGGCATCAACACCCGCTTCGGCGGCGGCATGAGGACGAGCTGGGGCGTGGTCGGCATGCGGGGCGCCTGGCGCCATGTCCTGGGCGCCGAACGCCGCATCGCGGGCGCGAAGGCGCGCTATGTCGTCGCCCGCAATGCCGTCCGGGTCGGGTTCCTGGCGCGGCGCGGCAGTCTGACCGCCATCTGGACCGCCAATTACCGCTCCGGCTTCAAGAACCAGACCGGCAGCGGCGAGTTCGGGTCCTGGACCGGCCACGATGTGTCGGCGGACTGGGTCGATCCGCTCGGGCTCAAGGGCGCCCGGGTCTCCGCCGGCGTGTTCAACCTCACCGACGAACTGCTCACGACGGACACCGCCGACCCGTCCAGCACGGACGGGCCCACCGCAGCCGGCTGGGGCCGCACCTTCTTCCTCACCCTCAACGCGCGCTTCTGATCCCGACGGCCTCCATGCGGGACCCGCGTCTTTTCCCCTCGCGTCCGGAACAGGGCCGGACAGAAGGGAAGAGCCCGCCCTACAGCCGTCCGGCGGAGACGCCGCCATCGACCATATAGACGCCGCCGGTGCAGAAGCTGGACTCGTCGCCGGCGAGGAACAGCATCAGCCGCGCCACCTCCTCCGGCTCGCCATAGCGCCTGAGCGGCGTCGCGCCCGCCAGCGGCTGGTTCGCGCCGGAGACGCATCGCCCTTGCTATCTTGCCTGCGTCCACGCCATATTGTCTGTCAAACAAAGAAGGCGCTCGCCGTACCAAGCGCGCGCGGCGCAGAACAGACGACCGGATACACTGCCATGCTGACCCGTCTTGAAGTGGACGGCTTTAAGAATCTCGTCGATTTCTCCATCGATTTCGGCCCTTATACCTGCATTGCCGGACCGAATGGAATCGGAAAGTCCAACATATTCGATGCCATCCATTTTTTGTCACTTCTGGCCGACAAGCCTATCATTGAGGCAGCAGCGGCTGTTCGGACCGGCGCTGGAGACCTGGATCGTCTCGATGATCTGTTTTTCCGCAGCGGCTCCGTGCGCAGGGACTCGTTCAGGATTGCGGTCGAGATTTTGGTGGAACGCCAGGTTTCTGACGATTTCGGCCGCCCCGGTACAGCTACGTCTACTTTCCTGCGTTACGAGATAGAAATCGGGCAAAAAACAGCTATACCGGGCAACATTGGTCAGTCTCTCGATATCGAACTCCGGTCGGAATCCTTGCACCCGATCCGCAAAGGCGATGCCGCGAGAAAATTGCGGTTCCCGCACTCGAAATCCAAATTCAGGGATCGTGCAGTACAGAATCATCGGTTCACAAAAGCTGGATATATTTCGACTGAAAATAGCAATGGTGAAGAAGCGGAGATCGTCGTTCACCAAGACGGCGGCTCCAGAGGACCCGGACAAAAAGCCCCCGCTCGTCGCGCTCCTCGAACAATTGTTGGAACAACCAATACCATTGCGACACCGACAATCCTTGCCGCAAGACGGGAAATGCAAGGCTGGCGATTGCTGTCCCTGGAACCGAGTGCCATGCGCCGCCCGGATCGCTTGGGTCGTGATCCCGATATAGTCTCAGATAACGGGGCACATCTGGCTGCTGCACTATACCGGCTGAAGAACATGGAAACAGACGATGGTGATGCTATCGCAAACATCTCCTCACGATTGTCCGAACTCGTACCCGTTACCCATGTCGATGTGATTCGTGACGAGGCCCGCCAACTCCTTACGCTATCGGTCACCGAACGAGACGGTCAGCAGTTTTCGGCAAGTGCGATATCTGACGGTACCTTGCGCTTTCTTGCTCTCGCCATATTGGCCGAAGACCCAAGGGCGCGAAGTCTGCTTTGCATAGAGGAGCCCGAGAACGGTGTCCACCCAGAGCGGTTGGACTCCATGGCTAATCTGGTACGCGATCTTGCAGTGGACGCCGACGATGAGCCCGAAGACGGAAATGCAATACGCCAGGCGATACTGGCAACCCATTCTCCGTATTTTCTCCAGCTTCAGAACAAGGAAGATGTATTGTTGGCAAGGGAAGTCGTTCAACGTAACGATGGTGGGTCGATTAGGGTCTTGCGGTGCTATCCCTTGGAGAAAACCTGGCGGGACAGATCTGGAGAGGCAAATCGAGCTCTCGGTTTGTCCATGATGCTGGAATACCTTCAGCCCCCGGCGAATGCGCAGCTGACGTTACCTCTGGAATTTCAGCCAGCACCGCTGGCCCCAATTCCGTGAGTGGGCGGACGGTCCGGTTTATCCTAATTTGTGAAGGAAGCTCGGACAAAGCGCTTGTTGAACACCTCCAAGATCTGCTGATCCATTGCGGAGCAATAGAGGCTATCGGAGCAGCGGTCGACCGGCCTTCTATAAAATCTTCGAGAAATCGCTCGATATCGGCAATTGGCGACAAGGTCCGCGCGTTGCTGTCAATCGATTCGGAATACGACCTGCTGTTCGTCCACAGGGATTCCGACGGTGCCGACTACAACACCAGACATGCGGAGGTAGAGAAGGCAATGGTCGAGGCTGAAGCAGTTCCTTCCTGGGTTCCGGCAATTCCAGTAAGGGAGACGGAGGCTTGGCTTCTATTGGACGAGACAGCAATCCGCAGGGTAGCGGGCAACCCGAAAGGAAGGGTTCCTTTGAATTTGCCCACGCCCGCCCGGGTAGAGAATGTCCTACATCCGAAGGAAGTCCTCAGGGAAGCGCTTTCGGCTGCCAGCGGGCGGCAGGGAAATCGCCTGCGGAAGTTCAACAGGAATTTTCCGCAACATCGGCGCGTTCTTCTGGAGCAGCTACCCGTCGGTGGAGACTTGGAACGAGTCCCGGCATGGCGCCGATTGAAGCGGGCTGTTGAAGATTTCCTGAGTTCCCCACCCTAGATTGCGAGGAGTCCATCTCTGCGCCCTACAGCCGTCCGGCGGAGACGCCGCCATCGACCATATAGACGCCGCCGGTGCAGAAGCTCGACTCGTCGCTGGCGAGGAACAGCATCAGCCGCGCGACCTCTTCCGGCTCCCCGTAGCGCCTGAGCGGCGTCGCGCCGGCAAGCGGCTGGTTCGCGCCGGAGCGCGGGACGCCGTGCATGTCCTCCAGGCTCTGGATCATGCGCGTGTCGATGGGCGAGGGATTGACCGTGTTGACGCGGATGTTCGAGGCCGACCCCTCGATGGCGGCCGAGCGCATCAGCCCGATCACCGCATGTTTCGAGGCGGTGTAGGCGGACATGTCCGGGACGGCGCGGATGCCCGCCGTCGAGGAGGTCAGCACCAGCGAGCCGCCGCCGCGCCGCTCCAGATGCGGCATCAGCGCCTTGAGGCCGAGCCAGACCCCGCGCGCATTAACCGCCATGACGCGGTCGAACATCTCGACCGTATAGTCGCCGATGGGCGCGAGCGCGCCTTCTATGCCGGCGTTGAGCAGGCCGATGTCGATGCCGCCGAAGCGCTCGGCCGCGGCTGCCGCGATGGCCTCGTTCGCCTCCGGCTCGGACACGTCGCCCGCATGCCAGGCCGCGCCGGTCTCGCCGGCCAGCGCCTCCAGCCGCTCGGCGTCGATATCGACCAGCATGAGGTCCGCGCCTTCGGCCGCGAACAGCCGCGAGGCCGCCGCGCCGATGCCCCCGGTCGCTCCCGTGATGACCGCGACCTTGCCTGCAAGCCTTGCCATGCCCCGCTCTCCCCGGCGCCGTTCTACCCGTCCGCCCGCTCCGGCGGCGGCGCCGGATCGTGGACCGCGCCGCCATATTCGACAAGCCCCTCGGACCCGGGCAGGAAGACGACGCCCGCCTGCCTCCAGCCCACGGCGATCCGGCGCGCCCGGACGGTGCAGCCGAGCCAGCGCCCGAGCGCCGCCAGCAGGCAGAGCGCCAGCCCGCCCGCATTGGCGTAGATCATCCATGCCGCCATGCCCGCCGGCTCGAAGAACAGCAGGAAGGCCAGCGCCAGCCCGCCGATCGCCGACAGCCAGACCGCGCAGATCGAGCCGTCGGCCTCCCGCGCAAGGCCCGCCACCGCCCGCGCATCGCGGCCGATGGCCGGCTGGAACTCGGCTGGCAACCGGGCCATGCGCGCCCTACTTGTCCTCGACGCCGAGCGCGGCGGCGCGGAAGCGGCGCTTGAGGTGCGGGCCGTCCTGCGGGGGCAGCGCGCCGGGCTCGCTTTCGGGCGCGACCTTGACGACCGCGACCAGCGGCCCCGCTTCCCGCCGGAGCGCGCCGACGGCGTCCGCCAGCTCGGCTTCCGTGCGCACGGTCCGCGCCTTGCCGACGCCGCCCGCCGCCGCCATCGCCGCCAGGTCCGCGCCACGCGCCGTGTGCGTCACCTGACCGCCGGTCTCGCCATAGCGCTCATTGTCGAGAATGCAGATCGCGAGGTTCTCCGGCGCCTCGGCCCCGACGGTGGCGAACGCGCCCGCGCTCATCAGCGCGTCGCCGTCGCCCGTGACGACCAGCACCCGGCGCTCCGGCTGCGCAAGCGCGATCCCGAGGCCCGCCGGCACGGCCCCGCCCATCGCGCCCCAGAGGTAGAAATTGCGCGGGTCGTCGCCGGCCGCGAAGCAGTCGAAGCAGGACTGGCCGAGCCCCGCGACCACCAGCATGTCGCCCCGGTCCGCCAGCAGCCGGCCGACGGCATCCCTCCGGTTCAGCATGGGGCCGGCTCCTCGAAGACCTTGGCGCCGATCAGCCGCTGCCCGAGCAGCACGGCGGCGATGGAGTTGGTGAAATAGGCGAAGCGGAAGGCCGACTCGACGGTCTCGCGCACGTCCTCCGGCCGGTCGCAGCGGTAGCAGGTGGCCCCGCAGAGCTCCAGATGCGCCCGGGTCGTCGCGCCCATCGGCTTCTGCCAGCTATTGAACTCGCCCCATTCGCCGCGCATGGTCACCAGCATCACCAGCGGGAAGGCGCAGGTCCTGGCCAGGGAGAGCATGTTGACGCAGTTGCCGACGCCCGAGGATTGCAGCAGCAGCACGCCCTTCGCGCCGCCGAGCCAGGCGCCGGCGAGCAGCGCCACGCCTTCCTCCTCGGTGGTGAGCGACACCGCGCGCAGGTCGTTGTCCTCGATCGAGCGCTCGATCAGCCGGCTGTGCCCGGCGTCCGGCACATAGGCGACCTGGGTCACGCCCGCCGCCTTGATGGCCTCGAAAATCCCGTCCCGCCAGTTGTCCATGTCCATTCCCGTCCCCCCTGTCGGCGCTTCCATATACCGGAGGCGGGCGGCGTGAGCACCTCCCGGGTCCGGCAGGCGGAAACCGCACGCCCCGCGCTCCGCATCTCGTTCTTCTATACCGCCTATTTCGCGATGGTCGGCGTCTATCAGCCCTTCTTCCCGCTCTGGCTGGAGTCGCGGGGCCTCGACGCGCCGCAGATCGCCTGGGTCATCGCGGCGAGCATCTGGCTGCGGGTGGCCTTCAACCCGGCCGTGATGGTCTTCGTCGACTGGCAGGGCGAACGGCGGCGCTATGCGCTCCGCTTCGCGGTCGCCTCGGTGGCGGTTGCAGCCTGCTTTCCGCTGGCGGAAGGCTTCTGGCCGGTGCTCGGTCTCGTGCTGCTGTTCGCGCTCGCCCACGGGCCGACCCTGCCGCTCTCGGACAATATCGCGCTGCTCACGGCGCGTTCCCGGCGGCTGGACTACGGCCGGCTGCGGGTCTGGGGTTCGGTCGCCTTCATCGTGGCCTCGACGGGCGGGGGCTGGGCGCTGGCCGGACGCGGCGACGACGCCATCGTCGCGGCCATGGTCGCCGGGCTCGCCTGGGTGGCGCTGGCGACGGCGGTCCTGCCGGACGCCCGCTCGCAGGCGCAGCGTGCGATATGGCGGGCCGCGGGAGGCCTCTTGCGGGATACGGGCTTCCTGCTCTGCGTCGCCGCCATCGCCTGCAACATGGCGAGCCATGCGGTGCTGATGGGCTTCGGCACGATCCACTGGGAGGAAGCGGGGTACGACAAGGACATCACCGGGCCGCTCTGGGCCGTCGGCGTCATCTCGGAAGTCGCGCTGTTCGCGCTCGGCAAGCGGGTCGTGGACCGCCTCGGCATTGCCGGCCTGATCGCGCTCGGCGCGGCGGCGGCCATGCTGCGCTGGGCGGGCACGGCGCTGACGACCGACCTCTGGCTGCTCGCGCCGGTCCAGATGCTGCACGGGTTCACCTTCGCCGCGACGCATCTCGGCGGCATGACCTACCTCCAGCGCCATGTCCCGCCGGAAATCTCGGCGACCGCGCAGGGCCTCTATTCCTCGTTGGCCATGGGCGGCGCCGTGGGGCTCGCGCTCGTGGTTTCGGGCCCGCTCTATGAGCGCTTCGGCGGCGATGCCTTCTGGTTCATGGCGGCGCTTTCAGCGTGCAGCCTGCTGCTGGCGGGCGTCCTCTCGCGCCGGATGCGCCGGCAGCAGCGAACCGGCTAACGGTCCTCCAGCACAGCGCGCATGGCGGCGGCGCCGGCGGCCTCCCTGAGAGCCTTGACCGTGTCCCGGTCCCGGAGCGCGCGCGAGACCCGTGCCAGCGCCTTCAGATGCTCCGCGCCGGCGCTTTCCGGCGCGAGCAGCAGGAAGAAGAGATCGACCGGCTCGTCGTCGACCGCCTCGAAGGGCACGGCCTCCCGCGAGCGGATGAGGAAGCCGTGAATTCCCTCGAGCCCGGCCATCTTGGCATGGGGAATGGCGATGCCGCGCCCGACGCCGGTGCTGCCGAGCTTCTCCCGGTCCACCAGCACGGTGAACACCGCCTTCGAGCTCAAGCCCAGGCTGTCCGCAGCGAAGGCCGCCATCAGCTCCAGCGCGTGCTTCTTGCTGGACGCCTCCAGATCGGCCATCACGCCGCCGGGACCGACCAGCTCGAGGACGCCCATCGCGGCGTCAGCCGCTTCGGCCGGGCTGGCCGTCAGGGTCAACCCAGCCGACATTGCCGTCGGCGCGCCGGTAGATCATGTTCAGGCCGCCATGCGCGGCATTGCGGAACATCAATGCCGGCTGGCCGCCGAAATCCATGTGCATCACGGCCTCGCCCACGCTGAGCGTGAGCACG
>JAJEAZ010000567.1 GCA_022824105.1 Alphaproteobacteria bacterium | reverse complement strand
CACATGCCACCCTTCGTTCAACGTCGTGCTTGCCACCCGGGGGGCGTCCACATACGGAGCGCGCAGCGACCGCAGGGAGCGGAGGCGCGAGGGATTGCAGCGGAAATCGGAGCGCAGCGGAGATTGCAGCGGAAAGCCCGGTCGCGAAGCGACGCGCCCAATCCTTTCTTCGAATGCCGCACCACCCGCCGTGCTTGCGACGACCAACGGACACCGCCGCCCTCACGCCGCATCGGTGCTGTAGAGGTCGTCGTCGGAGGACGCGAGGACGGTCTGCCCCGGGATGGTGTCGCGCAACACGATGATGTCGTTGCCCACCGCTTCCTTGATGGCCTCGTAGAACGCGGTCCAGGCGTCGTCCTTCTCCTTGTGGGCGGAGAGCAGGTCGCCCGGAAGCAGGTCCGTGTCCAGCGCGTAGAACACGGTGGCGTCGACCGCGAGGACCTCGTAGCGCGCGGGAATGTCCGGGTCGCTCTGCCACAGCGTGGCGCCGGTGTAGCGGTCGAGGACGACGGTCTTGAGCTCGGGGTGTTCGAGGACGCGGCGCCGGGCCTCGTCCCAGGCGGCGCGCTTCTCTTCGATGCGCGACGGCGGGTCGAAGAGGTCAATCCAGTCCTCGTCGATGGTGCGGATGACGTAGCGCGGCGCCATCGGGGGGCTGCTCGGGTTCGCGGCGGCGTCCATCGTCGTTCTCCTCTCTCCATTGGGGGGCCTTGCCCATCTCCCTGCTCTCCTTTTCCTCCCGCGAGGCGGAGGCGGGACGCCATCGGCGCACGCGCCCGGCGCGGCCGATGCGTGGCGCGCGGAGCGCGCACGCGAGGCCCGGCCGGGAGCGGGCTCCAGACCCATGGCAGAAAAAACGGGCGACCGCCGAAACGGCCGCCCGAGTTGGGAGGGAGGATGGGAAGACGGTCGCTAGAACGGAATTTCTTCGGTATCGAGCGACTGCGCCGGGGCACCGCCGGCCGGCATCGACTCGCCGTTCGCGGGCGCCTGCGCGGTCTCGGCCCCGGCCTGCGCGCCGTTGCCGTTGGCCCCCTTCGGCTTGTCGAGGAATTGCACCTTGTGGCCGGGGACGACCATGATCTCGGTCGAGAAGCGGTCGCTGTCCTCGCCGTCCTTCCTCCAGCGCCGGGTCTGGAGCTTGCCCTCGGCGTGGACCAGCCGGCCCTTCTTCGCGTGGCGCTCCAGCATGTCGATGAGGCCGTCCTGGAAGGTGACGACGCGGTGCCACTCGGTCTTGTCGACCCGCTCGCCGCCGGCCTGCCTGTTGATGTACGACTCGTCGGTGGCGATGCTCAGGTTGGCGACGCGCCCCCCGCTGGGCAGGTGGTTGACGACGACATCGGCGCCGAGGCGGCCAATCAGTTCGACGCGGTTCAATCCGAAGCTCATGACGATGCTCCTTCAGTTCTCGTTTATGACGATGGGTTGGCGAGCGGCCGGGACCGGAGAACGCTCTCTCCAGCCCCTTCCCGCTCACCCTTCTCCTGCTTCCCTCTACCTCCGGTCCGCCGGGGCCTCTCGGTCGGGGCAGCGCCGGGCGAGGTCGTCGGCCAGCGCATCGCGGACGGCGCGGGCGTCGAACCCCAGCTCGGCCAGCAGCTCGCCAGCGGTCGGGGTCACGGGGTCGAAGTCGGAATCGAAGAACATGGCTGAAGCCTCCAGTGCCGCGCCCGGCGCCGAGGAAGACCGCCTCCCTCTCCACCACCGAACGCTCGCCCTGCGCTCGCTTGACTCCGGCTCTCCAGCCGGGTGACGGGCACGGTCGGATGCGGGAAGCGCGGCGGCGGCGGCGCGAAGGGCGGCCGCGCGGGTCGGGACGCCGGGGTGCGGCGAAGCCCGCCGCCTTCGGCGGCGGGGCCTATGGCGTCCCCGCCGGCGAGGGGCTCAGTGCACGGTGTGCCCGTGTCCGGCGGCGCGGCGCATGAAGCGCTGCGCGATCGCGGTCCAGGTGGCGTTGTCGAAACCGAGACGGCGGTTCAGCCGGTCGCACAGTCGGACCCCGTGGTCCTGTGTGAGCGCCACCAGGGCGGTGGGAATGGCGACGGTCATGTCCTCGACGAGGATGAGAATGCGGCAGGGGTCGTCGCCGCAGGCGGGTTCGGGGCAGAAGACGTAGGCGGGGTCCTCGGGCAGCGTGTCGGCGCTCATGGGCGGCCTCCTTCGGGATGGGTGGCGGATGCGCGGACGCCGGGCCGGCGGCACGTGCGGCAGGGATGACGGCCCCCCGGCGGAACGCGGGCCGGCGAGACGTCTGCCGCCGGCTCCGCGTCCGGTGGGTCGCGCGCCGGGGCGGACGGACTCACTCCCACGCCGCCCAGGCCGCGACCGGGGACTGGTCGGTGACGACCGAGACCTGGTCGAGCGAGAGCCGGGAGAAGGCGAGGCAGAGCGCCACATCCTCCCAACTGTCCCAGGTCCCGAGGTCCTCGCCCGTCTCCAGCGCGACCACGGTGTATTGCGGCGGATAGAGCGGCATCCCCCGGAAATACGTCGAGCGCTCGTACGAGCGGCGCGCGCACGGCTCGCACCGCGCGGCTCCCTGCGAGGGCACGCCGCAATCGGTGCAGAGCCCCAGCGCCCTGCGCTCGGCGTACTTCCGTCTCGCTGCCGCGTTCCTGACCTCCGTCGAACGGCGGTTGCTGCGGACGAAGGCGCAGGGGCCGCAATAGGCCTGGCCGTCGACGGCGGGGGTTCCGCAGTTCGTGCAGAGCCCGGCGGCGCGGCGTCTGGCGTACTTGCGGCGCTCCTTCGCCCGGCGCTTCTCCTGGCAGGGCGCGCAGAGCTTCCCGCCCTCGACCGCCGGCGGCTTGCCGCAGCGCACGCACATCCTCGCCTCGTGCCACGCCTTCCTGAGCCGCTTGTGCCTCGCGCGGCTGGCGCGGCGCTTGGTCTCGGGGTCGGCCCCGCCATAGGGCTTCCCCGCCGCCTTGCCGGCCGCGTACTTCGCCCGGTCCCAGGTGCGGCGCTTCTCGAGGCACGGCTCGCACGACGCGCGGCCGGGGACCGCCGGGGTCTTGCCGCAGGCAGTGCACAGGCCCTCGGCGCGGCGGGCCTCGATCTGGCGGCGGGCGCGCTTGCGCTCGTTCGCGCGGGTCTTCTCGGGGTCGCGGCGCGGAATGCCGGCCGCCCTGAGCCTGGCGTCCCTGGCTCGGCCGGCGGCGGCGTCCTTCTCCAGGCACGGCCGGCACTGGCTGCGCTCGGGCGTGGGCGGGCGCTTGCCGCATTTGGGGCACATCCCCCGCGCGACGCGCTCGGCGGTCCGGCGGTGATGGCGGGCCCGGTCGGCGGCACGCCGCTTCTCGGCGCACGGCTCGCACTGGCTTCGGTGGGGCGCGGGCGGGCGCTTGCCGCACTTGAGGCAGAGCCCCTTCGCACGGCGCTCCGCGGTCTGGCGGTGGTAGCGCTCCAGGTCGCGCTTGCGCCGGAGCTCGATGTCCTCGTGATCGCACATGGGAGTCTCCTTGCCGGAGTGGGCTTCCAGGCGAGGGACGCCCGGCGGCCTGTCCCGGCCCGCGAGCGGGTGACGGGTGGCCGGCCGGACGTCCGCGGCGTGCGCCGGCTATCCCTTCTGCCTGCGGTCGTGGAACATCGAGGTCGCGATGTCCCCCCAGAGCTGG
>JAJEAZ010000076.1 GCA_022824105.1 Alphaproteobacteria bacterium | reverse complement strand
CCCGCGTCGAGGCAGGCCGCGATGCACTCCCGTTTCACATCGTCCGGCTTGTGCAGCAGCAGGCCGCCGACGAAGCCGCCGCCGAGCGTCATTTCCGAAATCTCGATGTTCGTGCGGCCGAAACGTCGCCTGTTCATGGGGCAGGGCCTCCGATGGTGCGATGGGATGAAGCGTGCCGGCGCCTGTGCGCGTCCTGTCAGCCGCCGGCGGCGAAGGATGAGCGGAAGGCCCAGCGGGTGGTGCGCATCTCGATGAAGGCGAACAGCGCATACATGGCGATGCCCTCGATGGCGAGCGCGATCAGCCCGGCGAAGACGAGCGGCATCTGGAAGTTCGTGCCCGCGACGCTCATCAGGTAGCCGATGCCGGAATTGGCGGCGATCGTCTCGGAGACGACCGAGCCGACGAAGGCGAGCGTGATCGCGACCTTCAGCGAGCCGTAGAAATAGGGCTGGGCGCGGGGGATGCCGACCTTGAGGATGATGTCCAGCTTGCGCGCGCCGAGCGCCCTCAGCACGTCCTCCAGTTCGGGCTCCGTGGTGGCGAGGCCGGTCGCGACATTCACCACGATGGGGAAGAAGGAGATGAGGAAGGCGGTCAGGATCGCCGGAATCTCGCCGATGCCGAACCAGATGACGAGGATCGGCACGACCGCGACCTTGGGGATGGAGTTGAAGCCGACCATGACCGGGTAGAGCCCCCGGTAGATCGCCCGCGACCAGCCGACGATCATGCCGAGCACGACGCCGAAGGCGACCGCGATCGCGAAACCGGCGAGCGTCGTCCACATGGTCGCCCCCGAATGCCGGAGCAGCGGTTTCCAGTGCGTCACCGTGGCCTCGACGATGGCGGACGGCGCGGGCAGGATGATCGGATTGACGCCGAAGAGCTGGCAGACCGCCTCCCAGAAGACGAACAGGCCGAGCGTGAACGCGAACGGGGCCGTCCGTTCGAGGAACGACGCCGGCGTCATTGCCGGACCTCCGAGATGCGGCTGCGCAGGTCGTGCACGATATCCACGAACTCGGGCTCGAAGCAGACGTCGAGCTCGCGCGGCCGCGGCAGGTCTATGGCGCGCGACGCCACGATCCGGCCCGGCCGCGCGCTCATCACATGGACCGTGTCGGCGAGGAACGCGGCTTCGCGCAGGTCGTGCGTGACGAGAACCACGGTGAAGCCGATCCGGGCCCAGAGGTCGCGCAGCACGCACCAGAGCTCCTCGCGGGTAAAGGCGTCGAGGGCCGCGAACGGCTCGTCCAGCATCAGCAGGGCCGGTTCGTGGATGAGCGCGCGGCAGAGCGAGGTCCGCTGCTGCATGCCGCCCGAAAGCTCCCAGGGAAAGCGCTCGGCGAAGCCGTCGAGCCCGACCAGGGCGAGCAGCCCGTCAGCCCGCTCGGCGTATTCCGCCTTGTTCCTGCGGAAGCGCCGGCGGTGCGGCTCGACGATTTCCAGCGGCAGCAGGACATTGTCCCGGATGGTCCGCCAGGGCAGCAGGTTCGCGTTCTGGAAGGCCATGCCGGCGATCTTGACCGGCCCCTCGACCGCGGCTTCGTCCACCGCGATACGGCCCGAGGTCGGCCGCACGAGGCCGGTGGCCAGTTTCATCAGCGTGGATTTCCCGCAGCCCGACGGGCCGACCACGGCGGCGAACGCGCCGCGCTCGACATTCAGGTCCAGCCCCTGGACGGCGGTGACGCCGCCGCCGGAGGCGCCCGCATAGGTGAGGGTCACGTCCTCGATGACGACGATGGCGCGTCCTCCCCCTGCGGGCGCCGCGCGGGCGCTAGAGCTGGCGGTCCGCCGCCGGCGGCAGGTAGGACGGGTCGAACACCGCCGAAGGCTCCGGCCTGTTGGTGAACTCGTAGGTGACGCCGATCTGGTCGAGCGACGTGGCCAGCCTGTCCGCATCCACGCCGCCGAAGCCGTTCGCCTTCACCTCGTCGGTCACGATATTGTCGCGGATCGCCATCTTGAGCCGCGCGAGCTCAAGCGCCTCGTCCGCGATCTCGTTGCGCTTCATCACCGACTTGATCGCGGTTTCGGGGTCGGCGACGACAGCCTGCACGCCCTTGATGGTCGCGGCGACGAAGCCCTTGACGACATCGGGGTTGGCCTTGGCGTAGTCCGTGTTGACCATGATCGCGTTGCCGTAAAGCTTCAGCCCGTAATCGGCCATCATCATGACCTTCACGTCCTCCTCCGCGACGCCGTTGCGGATCAGGTTGAAGTGGGACGAGAAGGAATAGCCGGTGATGGCGTCGACCTCGCCGCGCGCCAGCATCGGCTCGCGCACCGGGAAGCCGACATTCTCGATCTGCACCTTGGAGGCGTCGATGCCGTTTTCCTTCACGAAGGCCTTCCACTGGGCGTAGGCCCCGTCCGGCGCCGGCGCGCCGAGGATGCGGCCTTCGAGGTCCTTGGGCTTCAGCACGCCGCGCTCCGTCGTCGAGACGATGGCGAAGGGCGGGCGGTTGTAGACCATCAGCACGGCGGTCACCGGAGACCCCGGATTCTGGTCCAGGAACTTGGCGAGCGAGTTGATGTCCATGAAGCCGATGGGATAGGTGCCCGCCGCGATGCGGGTGATGCCCTTCACGGAGCCGGGGCCCGAGTCGATGGTGACGTCGAGTCCCTCGTCGGCGTAGTAGCCATTGTCTATGGCGACGAAATAGGGCGCCGAGGGACCCTCGAATTTCCAGTCGAGCGCGAATTTGACCGCAGTTTCCGCGGCCGCGGCATGGGCCGAGAGCGCCAGCGCGGCGGCCGAGAAGAGCGCCATGCCGGAGCGGCGCAGTCGGGGAAGGCGAAGACAGCGTGACATCATGGGTTTCGTTCTCCCGTTCTGTGGACCTGTGCGCAACGCCTCGACGCCGCACAATGCAAATCAACCTTGCAGGACCCGCGCCAAGGCGTGCCGGCCCGTTGCGGATCCTTGTCCAGCCGCGCGCATCATCCTCCGTTCGGGCGCGCGGCGGAAGCCGAAAATCGCATCCCGGCGAAAAATCGCGCCGTCCCGCCAAGCCTGCCGCATGCGCACGCCCCGTCCCGGTTTGCGTCCGGTATGCCTGCTGACGCGCCTGCGCCGCGCGCCGCCGGGGCCGGGGCGACCGCCGCGTATCGAGGAACCCCTGCGGAAGTGTCATGAAGTGTCATGTTTTGTCATGCGGGGGCCGCCTCCGCCGGGCTGTGCGGCCAGGGCTCTCGCGGCTGGCGCGAGCCTTGCGGCCGGTTTCGCCGCCAGGGCGGGGCGGGGTCGGTTGCAGTCATGCGTGCCTCCTTGGGGGCAGGGGCGGGACGGGGTCCCTGTTTTGCGCGCGTTTCGCGTGTGCGGGCGTGCGGGGGCGCGGGCGGGTGTCGGCGCCGGCGCGGTTCGTGCGCCTGATTGCGCGCGCGAGACGGCGCACGCACCTCGCCCGTCCGTTCCCGCCGGGGTCTTTTTCGCGGCCCCAGCCAGTCGCTTTCTGCAGAAACGCCGAAAGGCGGCCCCGGGAGCCGCCTCTCTTTACTTTCATTCTATCACACTTCGCTTCAGGTCAAGCCCTTTTGGGAACAAAAAATGAAAATATCGGATATTTTTCATGGGATGCCGGTGGAACCGGACAGCAGCGGTCCGGACACCGGGGCGGCGGACAGGGGCATGCAACGCAAAGTCGCCGGATGTGTGGAGCCGGCAGCCCGCCAGGCCGGGTCCGCCTTCAATCCAGGCGGGTAATCCGCCCTTCTACCGCCGGGGAGACCGTGCCCGAGGCCTCGACGAACTCCATCGCATGGGCGGCCATCAGGGAGGCGTCCCTTGTGTCGAGGCGCCGCTCGGCGTCCTCGAACATGGCGTAGCCGTCCCCGCCGCCGGCGAGGAAGTCGTTGGTCGCGAGCGTATAGATCCGGTCGTCCTCCAGAGGGGCGCCGCCGATGGCGACTTCGACGACGCGCCCGCCTTTGGGCCGGGTTGCATCGAACGAGAAGGTCAGGCCCGACACATGCGGAAACGCCCCGCTGGCGTTCTCCACATTGCCGACGCCGTGCTCCAGGGCTTGCCTGATCCGCGCGCCGGAGAGGGCGAGCTTCACGGTCTTGTTTCCGAACGGAAGCTCGGTCAGCACGAGCTTGCCCGTGATTTCGGAACCGGCGGGATAGACGGTGTCCCCGCGAATTCCGCCGCCATTGGTGAGTCCGGCGTCGGCGTTGACGGCAACGCGCATGGCGTCGGCCACCAGATTGCCGAAGGCGTTTTCGCCCGAGCGCACCGAGGCGCGGCGCGTGTCCAGTTCGGTTGCCGTCTTTCCGAGCGCAACGCCCAGACTCCTGTCGAACTGCCTGCGGCGCTTTTCGACCGCCGCAGCGAGCGCCCGCTGGCCCCGGACATCGTGGGTGGAGCGGAGCTCGTATCCCGGCGTCCAGACCGGCCGGGCGCCGCCCTTGCTGTCTTCGACGCGGTCGAGCTCCAGTGTGAGCAGCCCGATATGGCCTCCCTGCGAACCGGCCTTCATCACCGCCTGCCGCCCGTCGTACCGGGCCACCACCAGATGGTCGTGCCCGCCGAGAACGATGTCGATCCCGCCGGCAACGCGCAGCAGCTCCAGGTCTTGCGCGAGGTCGTTGTGGGTGAGCGCGATCACAAGGTCGGCGCCGGCGTCCTTCAGTTCGGCCGCCAGCGCCGCGCCCGTTTCGACGAACGGGGCGAAGGAAACATCCTTGCCGGGAGCCGAAATCTCCGCGGTCAGGGGCGTGACCAGGCCGAGAAAGCCGATCCGGTATCCACCGAGTTCCACGAGCGCCGTGGCCCTCGTGCCCGGAAAATCCGCGCCGTCCTTGTAGCGGACATTGCCGGCGAGCCACTGCGCTTCGGACTCCGCCAGACGCTCCATGAGGATTTCGGGGCCGAAATCGAACTCGTGGTTGCCCGGCACCGCGAAGTCGAAGCCGACGGCATTGGCGAACTCGATCATGTGTTCGCCCTTGTCGAGCCCGGAGAGCATTGACGGGGAAATCATGTCGCCGCCGAACGTGGCGATGACGAAACCGCCCTCGGCTTCGGCGCGGGCGCGCTCCCCGGCGACGACAGCCGCGATCTTCGCCGCGCCGCCCCGGCCGTCCACGCCTTCCATGCGGTCCCAGTCGTTCACATGGACCAGCGTGAGGGAAAGCGGTTCTGCGGCCGCCGGCGTCCAGAGCATGGAGACCAGGGCGAGCAGTGCGGCGGCAAGGGCGAGCGGGCGGCTGGTTCGGGGCATGAGCGGCGGTCCTGTGACGGTCCTGGCGATCTTGTAGAGGCGGTGGGCTGCGGCGAGCCCGGCGCAGATGACAAGGCGGGCGGGGCCGACTATGGACTCTCTTGAGCAAAGTTTTGCGCCATTGGCGACCGGAGCGCAAGGAGACGACGGCTTTGGCAGGGGGCGATGAACGCCGCGGCGCTCCGGTGCTGATGTGGTTCCGGCGCGATCTCCGGCTGTCCGACAATCCCGCGCTTGCACGGGCTTCGGAAACGGGGCGGCCCGTCATTCCCTTCTTCCTTCTCGACGATGAAGAACGCCGGAGGGGCGCGGCGTCGCGATGGTGGCTGCACGGAAGCCTGGGCGCGCTCGGCGCCGGACTCGCGCGAATCGGCAGCCGGCTGGTCCTTCGGAGTGGCCCCGCCTGCAGGGCAGTCGCCGCGCTCGTGCAGGAGACGGGCGCGGCGGACATCGTCTGGAACCGGCTTTACGAACCGGCCCTCGCCGAGCGGGACAAGACCGTCGAGGCGCTGTGCCGGCAAATGGGCGCGGCGACCCGGTGCTTCAGCGCGGCGCTGTTGTTCGAGCCCTGGTCCGTCCGCACGCAGACCGGCGGTCATTACCGGGTCTTCACGCCCTTCTGGCGCCAATGCCTGAAACAAGGCTTCGAGCCGGCCGAGGGCGCCGTGCGGCACCTTCGGCCGCCGGCCGATTGGCCCGCAAGCGAAGAGCTGGCGGATTGGCGGCTCCGCCCCACCGCGCCGGACTGGGCCTCCGGCCTGCGCGAGGCCTGGCAGCCGGGCGAGGCGAGCGCCCGTTTGCGGCTCGAACGGCTTGTGAGGGAACGTGTCTCCGGCTATGCCGAAGGACGCGAGTTCCCGGCAGGGCAGGGCACGGGGATGCTCTCGCCGCATCTGCATTTCGGCGAGATCGGGCCCCGGCAGGTGGCCGAGGCGGTCGGCCCGGCCGAACCCGGCAGCGGCGCCCATGCCTTCATGCGCCAGATCGGCTGGCGCGAGTTCAGCTACCACCTGCTGCACCACAATCCCGACATGGGCTCGGTCAATCTCCAGCGCGGTTTCGACCGCATGCCCTGGCGCGACGACCCGGAGGGTCTGCGAGCCTGGCGGCGCGGCCGGACGGGCTACCCGCTGGTCGATGCCGGCATGAGGGAGCTTTGGACGACCGGTTGGATGCACAACCGGGTGCGGATGGTGGTGGCGTCCTTCCTGACCAAGCACCTGCTGATCGACTGGCGTCTTGGCGCCGACTGGTTCCTCGATACGCTGGTGGATGCGGACCTCGCCAACAACAGCGCCGGCTGGCAATGGGTCGCCGGCAGCGGCGCGGACGCTGCGCCTTATTTCCGCATCTTCAACCCGGTCGCCCAGTCGCGGCGCTTCGACGCCGAAGGCGGCTATCTCCGCAAA
>JAJEAZ010000649.1 GCA_022824105.1 Alphaproteobacteria bacterium | reverse complement strand
CGGCGAGATCGTGGCCCGGCTGCGTGCGCTCGCCGGCCCGGAGGCTCCCGTCATCGTGACGCACGATCTGCACGCCAACCTCTCCGAGCGCCTGGTCGAGGCCGCCGACATCCTGATCGGCTACACCACCAACCCGCATGTCGATATGCGCCAGCGCGGCGAGGAAGCGGCCTTCGCCATGCGCCAGATGCTGGCCGGGATGCGGCCGAAATCGGCCTTCATCCGCCTGCCGCTGACGCCGCCGAGCGTGACCCTGCTGACCGCCGAGGGGCCCTACGCCGACATGATCCAGCACGGCCAGCGGCGGATGCGCGAATCGGGCGGTGAAATTATCAATGTCACGATTCTGGGCGGGTTCGTCTTCTCGGACACGCCCAAGAACGGCATCGCCATCGTGGTGACGGCGCGGGACGACGAAGCGGCGGCGCGCGCGCTCGCCCGCGAGATTGCCGAATATGGATGGTCGATGCGCCAGCGCTTCCGGCGCGAGCTCATGTCCGTCGAGGCGGCGGCGGCGCTGGCGCTCGAAACCGCGGCCGACCCGGCCCGGCCTGCCATCATCTTCTCCGATTCCGGCGACAATCCGGGCGGCGGCGGGGAAGGGCGCACCACATGGCTGCTCCGCGCGCTGGTCGAGGCGGACGCAAAGCATGTCTATTACGGCTCCTTCTTCGATCCCGCGCTGGCGCTGGAGGCGCATGAGCTGGGCGAGGGCGCGGAATTCGAGGCCGTGTTCAACCGGGAGGGCGACACGGAGTTCTCCAAGGGCTTCCGGGCGCCCGCGCGGGTGCTGAAGCTGACGGACGGGCGCTTCGTCGGCCGGCTCGGCATCCAGCGCGGCCGGCTGGTGGAGCTCGGGCCGTCGGCCGCGCTCCGGATCGGCGGGCCGGACGGCATTACCGTCATCGTCATCGGCGCGCGCCACCAGACCGCCGACCCGATGTTCTTCGAGAGCTTCGGCCTCGATATCGCCGAGGCGCGCACCGTCTGCGTCAAGTCGCGCGGCCATTTCCGCGCGGGCTTCATGCCCTGGTTCAAGCCTTCGCAGGTCTTCGAGGTGGACACGGCCGGCCTCACCTCGCCGGTGCTGGACCGCTTCCGGTGGCAACGCCTGCCGCGTCCGGTGTTTCCGCTCGACGAAGACGCCGAATGGACCCCGCCCGCCTGGTGATCCTGCCGGCTTTGCGCAGCTTCGCCGCCCCCGGACCGCATGGCCGGGGCGGCGGCGGGGCGGTCCCCCTCGTCCCGGGCAGCAGCGTCAGCCGCGTATCGGGAGCCTGTCCCGAGCTGGTTGAAGGGGACCCTTGCGGGGATGTCATGAATTGTCATGTTTTTGTCGTGACTACCCTCTCGCGACCGGAGGTCCGCGCACCTCTTGCGCCTCCCCCTTTCCGTCATGCCCGGACTTGTTCCACTGCTGTCCGGTTTATACCCGCGGTCGTTGACCGGCACCCATGACAGATTCGACGCCCGCCGCCCGATCACCCCCTTCCGTCATGCCCGGACTTGTTCCGGGCATCCATGCGGCCGCTTGGCCGGACGGAAACGGTTGTGGGAGATGCCCGGAACAAGTCCGGGCATGACGAGAGGAGGGCCGGGGCGGCGGCGGGGACCCCTGCGGGGATGTCATGAATTGTCATGTTTTTGTCATGCGGTCCTCCGCAAATGTCATGATGTGTCATGGGCGCACGCGGCGGCCTGCTGCTTTTCGCGCTCCTCGCGTTGCCTCTGCCGTTCGCGCCATGCCTCGAACTCGGGTGTGTCCGGCGGGCCCACGAAGACCCGCTCGCCGACATGGCATTCGATCAGCCTGCCCTCCTCGCCCTCCTCCATCGGGATGCGCCCGACGCGGCGCTCCAGGTCTCCCAGCCATTCCCCGAACCCGGGCGCGGCGATGCTGCCTTTCCACACCTCGCCGCCATAGCCGGTCTCCGCATCCGGCGGCCCGGCAACCGGCTCGTCGGGAGCGTCTGCGGGCGCGCCGGCGTGCTCGTTTCCATCTTGCCTGAACACCCTTCCGTCATGCCCGGACTTGTTCCCATAAGCGCTAACTTGTTTGCCGTTTTATTGTCGTCTAAGGTTTCGGGGCATTTGGCTCTGGAGATTTGCGATGGACGAGGATTGGCTGGTGCTTCGGTCATTTCTTCCATCGGGCTGGGAAGATCTGGGTCGTTCGAGCGGGGCGCTGAAGGGGCTTCGCAAGGACAAGTCGGCGGAGGCGTCGCTACGGGTTCTTCTGCTGCATTTGGGTTGCGGTCACTCGTTGCGCGAGACGGTTGTGCGGGCGCGCAAAGCGGGTTTGGCGGAGTTGTCGGACGTGGCGCTTCTGAAGCGTCTTCGCAAGTCGTCGCCGTGGCTGCACGGTTTGTGCGTGGCGCTGTTTCGCGAACGGGGCCTTTCGGTGGAGCCCGGGTTGCGGTTGCGGGCGTTCGATGCCACCACGGTCCGGGAACCCGGTCGGACGGGTTCGGTGTGGCGGGTGCATTACAGCCTTTGCCTGTCATCGATGAGTTGCGATTTTTTCGAGGTGACGCCGTCGCGCGGCGCGGGCACGGGCGAATGTCTGGCGCGGTTTCCGATCGGGGAGGACGACCACATACTGGCGGACCGCGGCTACGCCACGGCGGCGGGCCTGCGGCATGTGTCG
>JAJEAZ010000070.1 GCA_022824105.1 Alphaproteobacteria bacterium | reverse complement strand
CCGGTCATGTATTCGCAGCCATGGTCGCCCACGCCCTCGACGACCGCCCAGGCCCCCGAATTGCGCACGGCGAAGCGCTCGCCGGCAACGCCGGAGAAGTAGCATTCGCCCTCTATGGCCCCGTAGAGGACGGTGTTGCCGACGACGATATTCTCGCTCGGCGCATAGGGCGTTGCCGGGTTCGGATAGATGACCAGCCGCCCGCCGGAAAGGCCTTTGCCGACATAGTCGTTGGCGACGCCCTCGAGGTGGATCGCCATGCCGCGCGTGGACCAGGCGCCGAAGCTCTGCCCGCCGGTGCCTTCCGCCTCGATGACGATGGTGTCCTCGGGCAGGCCTGCATGGCCGCGGCGCTGGGCGACCTCGCCCGCCAGCATGGCGCCGACCGTGCGGTTCACATTGCGCACCTCGGTCCGGATCTTCACCGGGCGGCCTTCGTCCAGAGCCGGCGCGGCTTCTGCGATCAGGCGGTTGTCGAGCGCACGGTCGAGGCCGTGGTCCTGCCGCTGGCTGTTGTGGATATCGACGCCCGGCCCGACCTCGGGCTTGAACAGCAGCCGCTTCAGGTCCACGCCATGCGCCTTCCAGTGGTCTTGCGCGCGGCGCATGTCGAGCCGGTCCGAACGCCCGATCATCTCGTGGAAGCGCCGGAAGCCCAGCCTTGCCATGATCCGCCGCACTTCCTCGGCGACGAAGAAGAAGAAGTTGATGACCTGCTCCGGCGCGCCGGCGAAGCGCTTGCGCAGCTCCTCGTCCTGTGTGGCGATGCCGACCGGGCAGGTGTTCAGATGACACTTGCGCATCATGATGCAGCCCATCGCGATCAGCGGCGCGGTCGAGAAGCCGAACTCGTCCGCGCCCAGCAGCGCGCCGATGGCGACGTCGCGCCCGGTGCGCAGGCCGCCGTCCACCTGCACGGCAATGCGGGTGCGCAGGTCGTTGAGCACGAGCGTCTGGTGCGTCTCGGAGAGGCCGATCTCCCAGGGCGAGCCCGCATGGGTGAGCGACGTGACCGGCGAGGCGCCCGTGCCGCCCTCGAAGCCCGAGATCGTGACATGATCGGCCTTGGCCTTGGAAACGCCGGCGGCGACCGTGCCGACGCCCACTTCCGAAACGAGCTTCACGCTGATCCGGGCCGCCGGGTTCACGTTCTTCAGGTCGTGGATGAGCTGGGCCAGGTCCTCGATCGAATA
Source organism: Alphaproteobacteria bacterium (assembly GCA_022824105.1). Taxonomy (GTDB): domain Bacteria; phylum Pseudomonadota; class Alphaproteobacteria; order Bin95; family Bin95; genus Bin95. The sequence continues at coordinate 5,352 of JAJEAZ010000070.1, read as the reverse complement.
GATGTCGTGATGCGGCGGCGGCGAAATGAGACCGACGCCCGGCGTCGAGTGCCGGACCCGCGCGATGTTGCGGTCCACCTTGTGGCCGGGAAGCTGGCCGCCTTCGCCCGGCTTCGCGCCCTGCGCCATCTTGATCTGGATATCGCTGGAATTGGCGAGATATTCGGCCGTCACGCCGAAACGGCCCGAAGCGACCTGCTTGATCGCCGAGCGCATGCTGTCGCCGTTCGCCATCGGCTGGAAGCGGTCGGCCTCCTCGCCGCCTTCGCCGGTGTTCGACTTGCCGCCGATGCGGTTCATCGCAATGGCCAGCGTGGTATGCGCCTCGCGCGAAATGGAGCCGAACGACATGGCCCCGGTGGCGAACCGCTTCACGATCTCGGAGGCCGGCTCCACCTCTTCCAGCGGCACGCCGTTGCCGTCCTCGCGGAACTCGAACAGGCCGCGCAAGGTCATCAGCCTGCGGCTCCGGTCGTTCAGGATGGCGGCGTATTCCTCGTAGCTTGAAGCATTGTCGGCGCGCGCGGCGTGCTGAAGCTTGGCGACCGAGTCCGGCTCCCACTGGTGGCGTTCGCCGCGCAGCCGGTAGGTGTATTCGCCGCCGACATCGAGCATGCTGCGGTAGATCGGCGCGTCGCCCCAGGCGGCCCGGTGCCGGGCCACCGTCTCGGCCGCCACTTCGGCGAGCGAAGCGCCCTCGACGGTCGTCGCGGTGCCGGTGAAATAGCGGTCGACGAACTCGCTCGCGAGGCCGACGGCGTCGAAGATCTGCGCGCCGCAATAGGACTGGTAGGTCGAGATGCCCATCTTGGACATGACCTTCAGGAGGCCCTTGCTGACGGCCTTGATGTAGTTCTTGCGGACCTTCTCGCTCGTATAGTCGGCAGGAAACGCGCCGTCCTCGTGGAGCGCATCCAGCGTCTCGAAGGCAAGATAGGGGTTGACCGCCTCCGCCCCGTAACCCGCCAGCACGCAGAAATGGTGCACCTCGCGCGCCTCGCCCGTCTCCAGCACGAGGCCGGCGCCGGTGCGCGAGCCTTCCAGGATCAGCCGGTGGTGCACCGCCGAACAGGCCAGCAGCGCCGGCAGCGCGACCCGGTCCGGCCCGACCGCGCGATCCGAGAGGATGAGGATGTTGAAGCCCTGTTCGACCGCCCGCTTCGCCTCGTCGCAAAGCCGCTCCAGCGCCGGGCCCATGCCATCGGCGCCCTCGGCGGCGTCCCAGGTGGTGTCCAGCGTTTCGGTCAGGAACGCCCCGCCCGCCAGGTCGGCCACATGGCGGATCTTGTCGAGGTCGGCGTCGGTCAGCACCGGCTGCGAGACCTCCAGGCGGCGATGCGCGCCGCCGCTGTCCAGGTCGAGCAGGTTCGGCCGCGGCCCCACCATCGAGACCAGCGACATCACCAGCTCCTCGCGGATCGAGTCGATGGGCGGGTTGGTCACCTGCGCGAACAACTGCTTGAAATAGGTGTAGAGCAGCTTCGGACGCTCGGAGAGCACGGAGATCGGCGTGTCGGTGCCCATCGACCCGACCGGGTCGTCGCCGTCCGCGCCCATCGGCTGCAGGAAGACTTCAAGGTCCTCACTGGTGTATCCGAAGGCCTGCTGGCGGTCGAGCAGATCTCCCGCCGGCGGCCGGTTGCTGGCTGCGCGCGGCGGCGCCTCCAGGTCGTCGAGCCGGAAGCGGGTGCGGGCGAGCCACTGGCCGTAAGGCTGCGAGCGGGCGAGTTCGGCCTTGAGCTCGCCGTCGTCCACGATGCGCTGCTGTTCCAGGTCGATGAGGAACATCCTGCCGGGCTGGAGCCGCCATTGCCGGGCGATGCGCTCCGGCGGGATGTCGAGCACGCCGACTTCCGACGCCATCACCACGAGGCCGTCCGTCGTCACCAGGTAGCGGGCCGGGCGCAGGCCGTTGCGGTCGAGCGTGGCGCCGATCTGCCGCCCGTCGGTGAAGGCGACGGCCGCCGGCCCGTCCCACGGCTCCATCAGCGCGGCGTGATACTCGTAAAAGGCGCGCCGTTCCTCGTCCATCAGCGGGTTGCCCGCCCAGGCCTCCGGAATGAGCAGCATCATCGCATGGGCGAGCGAGTAACCGCCGCGCGTCAGAAGCTCCAGCGCATTGTCGAAGCAGGCGGTGTCGGACTGCCCGGCCGGGATCAACGGCCAGAGCTTTTCCATGTCGTCGCCGAACAGCTTCGAGCTGGTCGCGTGCCGGCGCGCGGCCATCCAGTTGTAATTGCCGCGCACCGTGTTGATCTCGCCATTATGGCAGATCATCCGGTAGGGATGCGCCAGCCGCCAGGAGGGGAAGGTGTTGGTGGAGAACCGCTGGTGGACGAGCGCCAGCGCGGACTCGATCCGCTCGTCCTGGAGGTCGAGATAGTAGTCGGCCAGTTGCGGCGCGAGCAGCATGCCCTTGTAGACGATGGTCCGGCAGGAGAGCGAGGCGATGTAGAAGTCGTCGAGACCGGGCGCCTCCTCGGCGGCGGCCTCGTTCTCGATCCGCTTGCGAATGACGAACAGCTTGCGCTCGAAGGCGTCGCCCGGCTCCGTATCGCCGCCCCGTCCGACGAAGATCTGGCGCACGACCGGCTCCGTGGCGGAAACCGTAGGGCCGAGGATTTCGCTCGCGACCGGCACCGTCCGCCAGCCGGCGACCCGCTGGCCTTCCTCGGCCACGATGCGCTCGACCAGCGCCTCATAGACGGCGCGCGGCGCCTCGGCCCGCGGCAGGAAGACGGAGCCCGCCGCATAGTCCGGTTCGTCCGGCAGGTCGATGCCGGCCTCCGGCGCTACGGCGCGGAAGAGCCTGTCGGGCTTCTGCAGCAATATGCCGGAGCCGTCCCCGGCCAGCGGGTCCGCGCCGACCGCGCCCCGGTGGTCCAGGTTCAGAAGAATCTCGAGGCCCTGCCGGATTATGCGGTGGGACTTGCGGTTTTGGATATCGACGACGAAGCCGACGCCGCAGCTGTCATGCTCGTTGCGGGGGTCATAGAGTCCCTGCTTGGGTGGCAACGCAGACACGATATGTCACCTCCGCAGGTTTCGTTGGCAAAGAGCCGCAGCCTCTCCAGCCGGGCGGGCGCCGCCCAAGGGAAAGCCGATATAGAGTATTGCAGGGTCAGGTAGAAGACGGCGGGACGGTTGGTCGCAACGATTCTGCGGCCATGACCCCGGTGAGAAATGCCGGCTAGGATGGGCCGGGTTCGACCGGCCGGAACAGGGGCATGGCGGAACGCATTCTGATTACCGGCGGCGCGCGGCGCCTGGGTCTGGCGCTTGCCCGCGCAATGCTGGCGGCCGGCCACCGGGTCGCCGTCCACACGCGCATGACCCGGCCGCCGGCGGACCTGGGTGCCGTGGTCCTGCAGGGCGACCTGGACGATCCGTCGGTTCCGGCGCGGGTCGTCGGCGAGGCGCATGAGCGGCTTGGCGGGCTTTCGGTGCTGGTCAACAATGCCGCGCGGTTCGAGCAGGACCGGATCGGCACGCTCGACGCCGCCTCCTTCGACGCGCACATGGCAACCAACCTGCGCGCGCCGCTGCTTGCGATCCAGGCCTTCGCCGCCGCGCTCGGGGAAGACGGTGCGGGGCTCGCGGTCAATATCGTGGACCAGAAAATCCGCCATCCGGGGGCGGGCTACCTCTCCTACACGCTCAGCAAGATCGCGCTGGAAGGCGCAGTGCGGACGCTCGCGGCGGCGCTCGCCCCCCGGCTCCGGATCGCGGCGATCGCGCCCGGCATCGTCTATGAGAGCGCGGGCATGAAGCCCGGACGGCTGGAAACGCTGGGCGAAAGCCTGCCGCTCCGCCGTGCGGTGCGGCCGGAGGAGGTCGCCGCCGCGCTCACCTATCTCATCGAGACGCCCTCGGTCACCGGAGAGACGCTTTTCGTCGATTCAGGCGAAGCCTTGCGCGCGCGTTCGGTTATTCTCGGGGCAAGCTGAAGGCGGGAGGCGCGCTCATGGCGGCATATGACACGGTGATTCGCGGCGGCACGGTGGTCACGGCGTCGGACATGGTCCGGGCGGACATCGGCATTACCGGGGGGCGCATCGCGGCGCTCGGCGAGAATCTGGAGAGCGGCGCGCATGAAATCGACGCTGGCGGCCGGCTGGTCATGCCGGGCGGGGTGGACAGCCATTGCCATATCGAGCAGCCGGGCTCCACCGGCGGCACCAATGCCGACACCTTCACCAGCGGCTCGATCTCGGCCGCCTGCGGGGGCACCACCACCACGATCAGCTTTTCGCCGCAGGTCCGGGGCCGGGGCGTCAGGGAGGCGATGGACGGCTACGCCGCGCTCGCCCGCAAGTCGGTCATCGACTACTGCTTCCACATCATCGTCAATGACCCTTCCGACACGGTGATCGAGCAGGAGCTGCCGGAGCTGATCGCCGAGGGTCACCGCTCGATCAAGGTCTTCATGACCTATCCGTCGAACCGGATGGACGATGCGCAGCTGCTCAAGGTGTTCGCCTGCGCGAAGAAGCACGGGGCGTTCGTCTGCGTCCACGCCGAGAACCACGACGCCATCATGTGGATGACGGACCGGCTGCTGGAGGCGGGACTGACCTCGCCGCGCTACCATGCCTGGTCCAAGCCTCCGGTCGTCGAGCGCGAGGCCGTTCACCGCGTCATCGCACTCGCGGAACTGCTGGACCTGCCGATCCAGGTCTTCCATGTCACCTGCGCGGAGGCGGCCGAGGAAATCCGCCGGGCGCAGGCGCGCGGCATCAAGGTGTTCGGCGAAACCTGCCCGCAATATCTGACGCTCACCGCCGACGACATGGACCGGGACGGCTTCGAGGGCGCCAAGTTCATCTGCTCGCCTGCGCCGCGCACCGAAGACGACCATGAGGAGATCTGGCGCGCGCTCACCGACGGGACGCTCGGCATCGTGAGCTCGGACCATGCGCCCTACAGCTTCGACGACCCGAGGGGGAAGGCGCTGCACGGCGCCAATGCGCGCTTCAGCGAAATCCCGAACGGCGTGCCGGGGCTGGAGACGCGCCTGCCGCTCGTATTCTCCGAGGGCGTCTCGGCGGGCAGGATGGGTCCGTGCGAGTTCGTGGCGCTGACATCCGCCAACCCGGCGCGGCTGTTCGGCCTCTACCCGAAAAAGGGCACGATCGCCGTCGGCTCCGACGCCGACATCGCGATCTGGGATGCGGAGCGGGAGGTCACGATCCGCAGCGAGGACCTGCACACGCTGACCGACTACACGCCCTATGAAGGCATGTCGGTGACCGGCTGGCCCGTGATGACGCTCTCGCGCGGCGAGGTGATCTGGAACGACGGCGAGGTGACGGCGGAGCCGGGGCGCGGCCGGTGGCTGAAGCGCGAGCCCTA
>JAJEAZ010000299.1 GCA_022824105.1 Alphaproteobacteria bacterium | reverse complement strand
GTGCCGCCCACGATGTCCTGCACCGTGTCGAGCGGCGCGTCGAAGGTCGTGTCCGTGGTCGCCAGCGCGAGATCGGGCCCAGCCAGCATTGTCGCCACGGCAAGGGCCGCGACGGCGGCGCGGCGCAGCGCGGTTTCCGTCCGGTTCATGCCGGCCGTCGCCGCGACCGTCCTGTCGGGGGCGCCCCTCACCGACCCGCCCCTGCGAGCGCGGTGCCGTCATCCGAGGTCGACTTGCGCCGGCGCGTCTTCGCCCAGGCGTCGAGGTCCTCGCGCAGATAGCGCACCCGCCCGCCGAAGCGCAGGAACACCGGCCCCTCGCCCGACACCCGGTAGCGGTCCAGCGTACGCGTCGACAGCCCCAGATGCGCCGCCGCCGCGCGCGTGTTCAGATAGATCGTCTCCCCGTCCGTCATTGCCGTCTCCCGTTGCTGCATGTCCCGACCGGCCCCGGGGCTCGGGGCGCATGTGCGGGCATCGGAGCGAAGAAGGGCGGGGAGGGACAGGGGCGATTTTCGGGTGCAGAAAAACGCCCCTCAGTTTGACCGCCAGCGGGCGCCGATCGCCGCCGACCGGCGCCGGGACTGCGAATTCGCATCCATGCGCTGTCGGACGGTCCGGTCGAGCGGGAACCGAATTGCCCCTCCATAAGGGCGCCGGGCGGTCCGGAACGGGGGATATCGGCAGGCGCGGCTCGGCCCGCACGGCTCCGTTACTCGGCCAGGCCGGCGACCGCGCGGGAAGCGGTGGCTACAGTGAGAATCGGCGGTGGATGCCCGGCGCCCGGCGTGACCGTCCGCAGTTGCCGGGCGAGTGCGACGGTGACGTTCGATAGGCCAGGACGATCAAGGACGGAATGCACCCGGCGACGACCGTCCCCGGCGGTCGCGTCGGTCCGGGCGTGCGGGCATGCGGCGGGGAGGACGGCAGTCGGGCAGTCGGGGTCCGCGTCGCCTCACCGGCAGTTCGGCAATCGGCGCGCCCGTAAAGCTCCGCAGCGCGGCCTCCCGAATCTCACGAAATCGGCACGCAGCCTGTGGTTTACTTCTTCCCGGTCGCCATGTCCCGATACCGCTTCAGGACCGCCCTTGCCCTGGCGAAGCGCCGCTTGACGCGCTCATGCATCCAGCTGCCGGTGTAGTACTCTTCCGCGACCCGCTCCGGCGCCCAGAGCCGCAGCGCGTAGTCCTTCTGCGTGAGCCCCTCCGCCTCGCTTTCCAGCGCCAGCAGAAGCTCAGCGTCCCCGTCCCCCGTGCCCGCCCCGATCGAGGGGCCGGGAACCCCGCCCAGACGTCCTCGATGGCGGCCACCTCCCGCTCCAGGACGAGGCGCAGCCCGCCATCGTCGGGAAACGCCGCGCCCCGCGGCAGGCGGACCGGGACCGACACGCCCGGCCGCTCGATCCGGAGCATCAGAGCGCCGTCGGCGAGACGGAGACCGTCAAGCGTCGCCCCGCCCTCGACGGCGAGCCGGACCAGCGGCGGCGCATCGCGCGTCACCCACCCCTCGATCACCCCGGCATGCGTCCAGAAGGGCGCCAGCGGCCGTTCCGCACAAGGATCTTCAAAGGCCGCCATGCCCCAGGCCGCGGCGGCGAGATCGGCCGACGTCTGGAGCCGCACCGGGAACGGCGCCCGCTCGGGCAGGCCGGGCATGGGAACCTGCTTCGCCCAGGCGTTGCGATAGGCCTTGCTCGCGCGGATGAAGCGCCAGGCCCGCACCGCGTCCCATCCGCCGACCCGCCGCGCCATGGCTCAACCGCCGGGATCGGATGGTGGCCCCGGAGCGGAGGCCGCATCGAACGGTCTCCGCTCCGGGGCGCGGTCATCGGCCCATGCCATGCCTCACCAACGCGCGTTGATCTCGAACCCGATCGTATGCTCCGGCTCGACCCCCTCGTTCTCCCGGCGCGTCGCCTTCACCCCGAAGGAGAGGTCGGCGACGTTGTCATTCGCCGCCGGCGAGAGCCGCCAGCCGAGGGTGTAGTCGCGCACGCCCGCGGCGAGCCCGAAGCCCACATGCGGGCTGCCGGTGAAGCGCCCCGAGAAGGCCGGGAAGCCGTACGCGGCCTCGGCCTGCCAGCGGCTCTCCGGCTCGGCGCTTCCCGCACGGTCCGCCAGCGGGTCGGCGCGGAACAGCGCGTCGAGACCGCCCTCGGCCGAGCCGCCCCAATCCTGGCGCAGGCTGAAGGACGGTCCCCGCTTCGTCGCCGGGTCGGGATCGAAGGCGAGCGAGGCCGCGAAGCCCCGGTCCTCCAGATCGTCCGAGCTGTGGGAGACCAGCGTGCGGCCCGAGAGGTCGAGGCTGAGCCCCAGGCCCGGATCGCTCCAGACCAGCCCGCCGCCGAGCTCGACCCCGAAGCCGGTCTCGGCGTCGCCCCCGTCATGGCGCGCGCCCACCTCCGCCTTGGGCGTGATGTGGCCGCCTTCCTCCAGGGCGATGCGGTAGCTGCCCTCCAGACCGAGCCTGAGCCGGGTCACGTCGGAGTCCGACGCCGCAAGCTCGTGCGTCTTCTCGGACGAGGTCCGCGCCCAGAGGCCGTCCGCGGTCAACGCCAGCGCCGGACCGCTGCTGCCCGGCGGCGCCAGCAGGTCG
>JAJEAZ010000228.1 GCA_022824105.1 Alphaproteobacteria bacterium | reverse complement strand
CGCACGCCTCGGAGGATGGACCGGATACTATGGAAAACCCGGACCCGTCGTCATGCTCCATGGCCTCTACCAGTTCCGTGCCATACAACGCGGATACCAACTCAAACACGATGTGTGAATCCAGTAGCCCCCGAGCCGGGGCCCATCCCTGACTCGCGCCACCGCTGCAGCCGGTGGAGGGCAAGCTCGACTGCTGAAACTGCCGCCAGGACCGAGGCTGGGCCCCGGATCGGGGTCCGGGGCGACGATATGAGCTGCAGTCTTCCCATGAGTCCGAACTCGATGCCGTTAGTATGAGATAGGGATTATGGACCTCGCAGATTGGCTCAAATTATTCGGAGCGGCGTTCGGTGGCGGCTTTACGGTCAAAGTCCTTGATATTCTGTATCAGGAATTTCGACGCCGTTCCGACAGCTCGAAGGAAGTCAAGCAATTTGTCGATCAACATCTCGATCCGCTTTTGAAGGCAACCGACGAATTGGTAGGAAAGCTCGTTTCCTTGGCGAATGATGACTTCAAGCCTCTTTACGATATGGAGTTAAACGAAAGGCGCGACGACAACAATGATTTCTATAGTGTCATTTTCCTGTTTGCAAGATTATGGGCGAGCATGGAAATTATAAGGCGAGAAAGCCTTGCGATTTCCATTGTCGAAGACGAAAGAGGGAAAAAGCTGAAGAGCTTTTTGGATTGTATAGAGTCCAGAGGTGTTCGAATTGTTGACAGGGTGTCCCAGAGAGCAATCGGAGAATTGATGCTGACTGAGCGAAAGGACGGGTCTTTGGATACTCTGTTGTTTATTGAATTTGCTCGAAAGATAGAACGGGATTCGCCGGACATGAGGTGGTGGAATCCGCTTCTTCATGTGCTTTCAAGAACCCGTCATACATCAGAGCGTCAGCGTGTGCTGAGATATGGGATCGTTCTTCACGCCTTGATCGATACACTCGATTCTGACCATCATGTCACCAGACGGAGGCCATCATATCCAAACAAGCTGTCAAAAAAGTCCTGGAGAGAATTGAAGTATCGCGTTTTCCAGCAGTATCTTGGCTTTGTTCCAGATACCGAAAAGTACTTGGGGCCGCCCAAACGAGGGCGGCCCCAGAGAGGGAAGGCGGCGCGAAGGGACTTTAGTCCTCTCTAAGGAAAGAACGGAACGTCCGTTGGGCCGCCTTTATCTCGGTGATGCACACATCGGCATCTCAACGGCCGATATGGCTCAAAGGGGACGATATGTCAACTCCCCTGCACTATCGATATCGGGCTGGCCGGGTGCGCCCGACAACGGCCGCCGACGGGCAGCATGGGACGGGGCAACTCATCCCGGTCTCATTGTAACATAGGGCAACGCCCATACGAGGAGGCCCCATGCGCATAGAAGACATCCGCGTTCACCTGATGGTGCTGCCCTGGCGGGAGCAGCCGGCCTTCCAGCGCGGCTATGCGCGGGAGCGCAATGTGCTCGCCGTCGAGATCGAGACGCGCTCGGGCCATATCGGGCTCGGCTACCAGCTCTATCTGCGCGAAGGCTTCCGCACGGTGAAGGAATGCCTGGAAGAGACCATGGTTCCCCACCTGATCGGGCGCGACGCGAGCGAGGTCGAGGCGATCTGGCGCGAGCTCTGGACCGCCTCGCTGGCGGACGGGCGCGGCGGGGCGCCGGTGCTGGCGCTCTCGGCCATCGACGTGGCGCTCTGGGACATTGTGGGTCAGGCCGCGGGGATGCCGCTGCACCGGCTCTGGGGCCATTACCGCGCGGAGGCGCCCGCCTACGGCTCGGGCGTCTGGCGGGGCCTGGAGCCGGACGCGATGGTGGAGAAGGCGCTGCGCTTCAAGGCGGAGGGTTATCCGGCGGTCAAGATGCAGGTCGGCCACGCCTGGACCGACGCGCAGGACCTGGAGCATGTCCGCCGGGTGCGCGAGGCCGTCGGGCCGGAGATCGACATCATGGTCGATGTCAACATGGCCTGGACCGCAGACCACGCCATCCTGCAAGGCCGCAAGCTGGAGCAGTACGGCATCTACTGGCTGGAGGAGCCGGTTGTGCCGGACGATTTCGCCGGCTATTTCCGGATCGCGGACGCGCTCGACCTCCGGGTCGTCGGCGGCGAGAGCCACATGACGCGCTACGACCTCAAGCCCTTCTTCGAGAACCCGAAGCTGCCGATCCTGCAGCCGGACGTGGTGCGCGGCGGGCTGACGGACCTGCGCAAGACGGCGGCGATCGCCGATACCTGGGGCATGGCCATCGCCCCGCACCTCTATCCCGAACTGATGATCCAGCTCATGGCCTCGATCCCGAACGGGCTGATCCTGGAGGATATGGGGCTGATGCAGGACCTGTTCACCGATCCGCCGCTCGTGGAGAACGGCATCGTCCGCGCCCCGGAGACGCCGGGCCACGGCCTCGCCTTCACCGAGGAGGCGATGAAGGAGGGCCGGGTAGCCTGACGGCGGCCGGCATTCGTGCTAACGGGAAGCCATGAGCGAGGGCGCGATCCTGACAGAGGCCGTGGCGGTGCCGGATTCCGCCGACAACCCGGACCCGATCCCGGTTTCGCCCATCCCGGCGGTCAATGTGGCCTCGGTGCCGCAGCGCAGCCCGCTGCGCTATCCGGGCGGCAAGACCTGGCTCATCCCCCATATCCGCCACTGGCTGAAGGGCATCGAGCCCCGGCCGAAGCTGCTCGTCGAGCCCTTCGCCGGCGGCGGCATCGTCTCGCTGACGGCGGTGATGGAGGGGCTTGTGGACCGCTGCCTGATGGTGGAGCTGGACCGCGACGTCGCCGCCTTCTGGCACGCCGCGCTCCGCCACGGCCCGGAACTCTGCGATATGGTGCAGGACTTCGAGCCGACGCGGGAAGCGGTGGACGCGCTGTCGCAGCATGTGCCGGAGACTGTGCTGGAGCACGGCTTCCGCACACTCGTGCTGAACCGGACCCGCCGCGGCGGCGTTCTCGCACCGGGTGCGTCACTCATCCGCGTCGGTGAGGGCGGAAAGGGCGTGGCCTCTCGTTGGTATCCAAGAACGCTTGTACGGCGGCTCTCTGATATGGCTGTTTATGCACATCGTATCGGTTTCTGTGAAGCTGATGGGATGGTGATGTTGGAAGGTTTGTTGGGCCAAATTGACAGTGGATGTGTCCTGTTCGTCGACCCCCCCTACACGGCCGGCGGGAAGCGAGCCGGCCGGCGCCTCTACGCCCACAACGAGATCGACCACGCACGTCTGTTTGCCCTCCTGGCAGAAACGAAAGCCGACTTCCTGATGACCTACGACCGGGCGCCCGAAATCGAAATCCTGGTACATAAGCACCGCTTCCACGCCGTCCGGGTGCTGATGACGAACACGCATCACGCCCGCATACCGGAACTCGTGATTTCGGCACGCCAGGTGTTTCATCGTGTGAGCTCGGGCTGAGGCGCTCCCCGGCTCCCGCCTCCGCCGCCTACACCACCTTGTCGGTCTTGGGGTCGATCAGGTGGGTGTTGTTCATGTCGATGGTGAACATCATGGTTTCGCCGGGATTGCTGACCGCCTTGGGGGCGGCGCGCGCGGTCACTTCAACGCCCTCGATATCCATGAACACCATGGTGTCGATCCCCATCGGCTCCAGCACCTCCACGGTGCAGCCGAAATCCAGCTGGTTCTCGTTCGTGTGCTGGCGCCGTTCGGTTATATGCTCGGGCCGGATGCCGAACACCATCTCCTTGTCGAGATAGCCGCGGTAACGCTTCGATTGTTCGGCGGACAGGTCGAGCGTGATGTCTCCCGACAGCCGCACCCCGAGTGCGGCCCCCCTTTCCACGATCCTGCAAGGCACGAAATTCATGGCCGGCGAACCGATGAATCCGGCCACGAAGCGGGTCTTCGGCGCCTCGTACATTTCCTGCGGCGAGCCCACCTGCTCGATGATGCCGTGGTTCATCACCACGATCCGGTCCGCCAGGGTCATGGCCTCGACCTGGTCGTGCGTCACATAGACAACCGTGGTCTGCACCCTCTGGTGGATCTTCTTGATTTCGGTGCGCATCTGCACCCTGAGCTTGGCGTCGAGGTTGGAGAGCGGCTCGTCGAACAGGAAGGCCTCCGGATTGCGCACGATGGCCCGGCCCATGGCGACACGCTGGCGCTGCCCGCCGGAAAGCTGCTTCGGGCGCCGCTCCAGCAGTTCGCCGATATTGAGGATGTCGGCGGCGTGCTTCACGCGCCGTTCGATCTCCGCTTTCGCCACCTTGCGCAGCCGCAGGCCGAACGACATGTTCTGCTCCACCGTCATGTGCGGATAGAGCGCGTAATTCTGGAAGACCATGGCGATGTCGCGGTCTCTCGGCGGCACATTGTTTATCAGGCGCTCGCCGATGAATATCTCGCCGCCGGTGATTTCCTCGAGGCCGGCGATCATGCGCAGCGTCGTGGTCTTGCCGCAGCCGGAGGGGCCGACCAGAACGACGAATTCGTTGTGGTCGATATCCAGGTTTATCCCCCTTACCGCCTCGGTCTCGTCATAGGTCTTGCGCAGGTTCTTGAGAAGGATCTGAGCCATTGTCGGCTATCCTTTCACGGCGCCGGTCATACCGGACACATAATGTTCGACGAAGAACGAATAGACGATGGCGACGGGCACCGATCCGAACAGGGCCCCGGCCATCAAGGCGCCCCAGAAGAAGACGTCGCCCTTTATCAGCTCGCTCGTCACGCCGACCGGAATCGTCTTGGTCTCCGGGGAGTGGATAAAGACCAGCGCATAGAGGAACTCGTTCCAGGAGAGCGTGAAGGCGAAAATGCCGGCCGACAGGATGCCCGGCACCGCCAGCGGCAGGACGATCTTGGACATCGCCTGCAGGCGCGTCGCCCCGTCGATCCGGGCGCATTCCTCCAGCTCCTTGGGGATGGTCTGGAAATAGCCCATCAGCAGCCAGGTGCAGAACGGCACCAGGAAGGTCGGATAGGTGAAGATCAGCGACCATGTCGTGTCCTGCAGGCCCATCCATGTCACGACGCCGGTGAGCGGGATGAACAGCAGCGTCGGCGGCACCAGATAGGTGACGAAGATCATGATGCCGAACATGGTCGAGCCCCGGAACACGAGGCGCGAGAGCGCGTAGCCGGCGAGCACGCCGGCGAACAGCGACACCGCCGTGGAGGCGATTGCGACCCAGAGCGTGTTGACGGCCCACCGGATGAACAGGGTTGTCCCGAACAGGCTCTCCCAGTGCTCGAGCGTGGGCTCCCGCACGATGAAGGGCGAGATGCGCGGATTGTAGAGTTCGGCGTCCGGCTTGATGGATGTGATGAGCATCCAGGCGAACGGGAACAGCATCGCGAAGACGAACAGGAAGAGCGGAATGTAGAAGACCACAAGCCGCCGGAAATAGGTCTCGCCCACCATGGCGTTCATGGCTACCGCACTCCCTCGCGCCTGAGATACCAAAGCTGGAAGATGATGACGAACGCCAATATGGGCAGCATGAACAGGGCCACGGCCGCGCCCTGGCCGATATTTCCCGACCCCATGCCCAGCTGGTAGGCCAGCGTGGCGAGCAGGTGGGTTTCGTTGTTGGGGCCGCCCCGGGTCAGGATATAGACAAGCTGGAAGTCGGCGAAGGTCACGACGATGGAGAACACGATCACCACGATCGCAACCGGCTTAATCAGCGGCAGCGTCACATGCCAGAACTTCTTCCAGCCGCTGGCGCCGTCGATGTCGGCGGCGTCGTAAAGGTCGGGCGGAATCGTCTGCAGGCCCGCCAGGAAGGAAATCGCGAAGAACGGCAGGCCGCGCCAGACATTGACGAGAATCACCGAGGCCATGGCGAGGCTCGGGTCGCCGAGCCAGAGCGGGCCGCGGAAAAAGCCCCAATTTTCCTTCAGGATCAGGCCGAAGATGCCGATTTCCATCTGCCAGAGCCAGCGGAGCGACCAGTTGAACACGCTGAATGTGGCGTCGAACATCCACAGCCAGGCAAGCGTGCTGAGCACGGTGGGCACGATGAAGGGCAGCAACACGGTGGCGCGGGTAATGTTTGCAAAGCGGAATCTGCGGTTCAGCAGCACCGCCAGCCACATGCCGAGGACCGCCTTGAAAATCGTGGCGATCGTGGTGAAGAACACGGTATTCCAGGCGGCGGTAAGGAAGATGTCGCTGGCGAAGAGCTTTTCGTAATTGCCGAGCCCGATGAAGGTTCCCGATGTGCCGACGATCTTGTCGGTAAGCGACATCCACACGCCGAGCACGAAGGGGTAGGCGATGAAGATCAGGATGAGCAGCAGGGCCGGCGCCATCAGGACGTAGCCGAGCACGCGCTGGTTTTCCAGGGCGGTGACGAGCCTTTCCCTGAGGGAAGGCTCTGGCGCCGTTTGCTGCGTTTGCATTGCGGTTTCGACAGCCCGTTACGGGAAGCGGAGGAACTCGGACGAGGCGAAGAAAGCCTGCGGCGGCCGGGGCCGCCGCAGGCCGGTCATGCCGACAACGCTTAGTTGTAGACGTTCTCCAGTTCCTTCTGCGCCCAGGCGGCGATCGCCTTCGGGTCTTCGCCCTGCACGGCGCGGGCGAACATGTCCACGACGATGTATTTTTCCGCCGCTTCTCCCGAGGCGCGGTTCCACGGGCCGGCATGGCCGTAGCTGCGCCCGTATTTGGCGTTGGTGCTGAAGATGCCGAGCGCCGGGTCGGAGCTCCACACGGGATGGCTCTCCCATTTCGACGTCAGGCCCTGCACATAGCCGCTGTTCACGGAAATGAACTGGCTGAAATTGTCGTCCTGGAACATGAAGCGGATGAAGTCGGCTGCCGCATCCTTTTCTTCGGAGTAGCTCATGATCGCAGGGCTGCGCGGGCCGATGACATGGTAGCGCCCGCCCGGGCCTTCCGGATTGTTGACATGGGCCAGCTTGTCCGCCAGGTCCGGGAACTTGCGCCGGGCGACGAAATAGATGCTGGCGCCGTTCAGGGTCGCGCCGATGGTCTGGCCGAGGAAGGCGCGGTTGTTGCTGGTGTCGTCCCAGGCAAGCCCGCCCGGATCGCAGGCCGCCTCCCAGAACTCCTTGCAGAACGCCAGCGCCTGGTGCGTCTCGGGCGAGTCGACCACGACCTTGCCCGACTCGTCCACTTCCATGCCGCCGAAACTCCAGAGCAGCGGATAGGCGAAGGACGGGGCGTCGCCGAAGGTGTGCCCCAGGGTCTGGCCCACCGGCAGGTTGGCGTTCTTCAGCGCCGTGCCGACGGCAAGATACTCGTCCCAGGTGTTCGGCGCGGCGAGGCCGAGCTCGTCGAACACGTCCTTGCGATAGACGATGGCGTTGCCGATGTTGAACAGCGGCACGGCGCGCGCCACGCCGTCCACCACGACCGCGCCGTTGGCCCAGTCGTAGATGTCGCCGCCGGCCAGCTCTCCCATCAGGCTGCCATGGTCGTCGAGACCGTTGGCGAACAGGTGCGGCTGGTTGTTGATGAGCAGCATCACGTCCGCGCCCTTGCCGCTCTCGATGGCGGCGGTGATGCGCGGGGTCATGTCGTTCTGGTTGATCATCTCCACGGTGACTTCGACGCCGGTGGCCTTGGTGAACTCCTCAGCCTGGCGCCTGATCTCCGTGTCGGCGTCGGGGATAAAGCTGCTCCATTGCAGGTAATGCAGCTTGCGGCTCTGCGCATAGGCCGGCGGCTTGCCGCCGAGGAACGCGCCCGCGGCGACGACGGCGCCGACGGCGGTGGTCTTCTTCACGAAATCGCGGCGCGTCACGCTGGAGCGTTTCTGCGCAGGCTGATGCTGCTCGGTCTTTTTCATGCGTTTTTCTCCCCACTCAAGGAAACGGAAGCGTCGGCGCATGGGCTATGCTTCCTGGAGACAGCGTAGCCGCCCCATTCAGAATGTCCACCGCCAATGCGGGCAAGGGGCGGACAGGCAGGGAAGCGGAGTCAGGCGGAACCCGCCGCGGCCTCGTTCATGAAGCTCGCCAGCCGCACATCGAGCTCCGTCACGCCGCCGGCGCTGTGGGTGGCGAGGGTGACGTCCACGCGGTTATAGACGTTGAACCATTCGGGGTGGTGGTCCATGCGCTCGGCGGCGAGAGCGCACCGCGCCATGAAGGCGAAGGCGGCCGTGAAATCCTCGAACCCGAAGCTGCGCTGGATAGCGTCCCGGCCCTCGACCTCGCTCCAGCCTTCGAGCGCCGCCAGCGCCTCGCGGCGCTCGCTACCGGTGAGCTTTTCGGCCATGATCCGCGCCTCCCGAACCCGTGTGCCCTCTGCTGCTTGACGATGCCTGAGAGAACCGCGCCTGTCCATCCGCCGAGCCTCGACGAGCTGGCCGCCTGGGCCGAGGCCGCCTATGCGGAGCTGCCCGAATCCTTCCGCCGGCTGACGGCCGATATCGTCTTCCGGGTGGACGAGTTCCCGGACGAGGAGACCGAGCGCGAAATGGAGCTGGAAAGCCCCTTCGACCTGCTGGGCCTCTACCGCGGCGTCTCGCTCGACCAAAAGAGCGTGTCGGCGGGCGCGGAAGACGTGGATTATGTGTTCCTCTACCGCCGCCCGATCCTCGACTACTGGTGCGAGACGGGGGAGGACCTGAAACATATCGTGCGCCATGTG
>JAJEAZ010000123.1 GCA_022824105.1 Alphaproteobacteria bacterium | reverse complement strand
TCGCAGCCCGCCCCGTCGAGGAACGCGCCGGCGCAGGAGGCGGCGAGCCGTATCGGGTGCTCGCCGCTCAGGCTGCCCTGCCAGCGGCAGAAGGGCGTGCTCCAGTAGCCGCCGTAAGGGATATGGACCTTCTCGAACCGCATCGCCGCACCTCAGGAAATGTTGCGCTCCACGAGCTTCGCCTTCATCTCGGTGCGCGGCAGCACGCCGCGCGGCACGAGTTCGACCCTGGCCTGCACGATGAGCCTGGCGCGAATCGCCTGTTCGATCCGCGCCGCAAGGCCGTCGCCGGCATCGCTGCCCGCCTCGACCCGCACCCGGAGCGGCGGATCGACCTTCGGCCCCTCGCCGTCCACCCGGATCAGGATTTCGCCGGTCGCTTCCGGACGGAACCCGGCCACCACGTCCCGGACCGCCGACGGCCAGACATTGACGCTGCGCAGGATCAGCATGTCGTCCGTGCGCCCGATGCAGCGCAGCCGCGGCCCGGTGCGCCCGCAGGCGCAGGGCCCGGTCTTCACGATGACCCGGTCGCGGGTGCGGAAGCGCAGCATCGGATTGCACTCGCGGTCGATATGGGTGAAGACCAGCTCGCCCTCGATTTCGGGCCGGTCCGGCGGAATGACGGCGCCCGTCTCCGGATCGACGATCTCCATGACGAGATAGTCCGGCACCATGAAATGGCATCCGTCGCGCGCCTCGCACTCGGCGCTGTGGATGGTGATGAGGTCGGCAATGCCGATGGCTTCCGTGCAGCGCGCGCCCCAGCTTTCCTCGATCTGCGCCCGTATCGCGGGGACGCCGCCGCCGGGCTCGGCGCCGACCATCACCCGTCTTATGCCGAGCGCGGCCGGATCGACGCCCATCTCCTCCCGCGCAAGCTCGGCGAGGTAAAGGGCGTAGGAGGGCGTCGTCGCGAGCACGTCCGCCTTCATCGACCGGATGGACGCGATGAGCCGGTCGGAGGCGCCGGTGCCGATGGGGAGCAGGGTGGCGCCGACGGCCTCCACCGCCGCGGCCACCGGCAGGCCGCCGACGAAGAAGCCGATGCTGAGCCCCATCGCGAAGACGCTCCCCGGACGAAGCCCCTGCGCCCAGTAGCTGCGCGCGATGCATTCGGCCCAGCGCCCTGCGTCATAGGCGGTGAGGCCGATGAAGGAGGGCGCGCCGGTCGTGCCCGAGGAGGCATGCACGCGCACGACGTCCTGCATAGGGGCCGCCGCGTGGCTGCCGAGCGGCGGGTCGCGCCTCTGGCTCTCCCTGAGCTCGGCTTTTTCGGTAAAGGGCAGCCGGGCGAGGTCCGCAAGCGAGCGGATGTCGCCGGGTTCGGCCCCCGCCTCGGCGAGCTTCGCGGCATGGAAGGGCGAGTTGACGTTCAGATATTCAAGCTGCCGTCGGAGCTTCGCGTGCTGCATCGCGGCGGCCTCGTCGGCCGACATCGTTTCGACCGCGGCGTTGAAATAGGCGCTCCCGGCCTGCCGCATCGCCTTATTCGGCAGCCTGGAGATTTCCCGAAACGTCTTCGGCGACGGCAAGGAGGAAGCGCACATCTTCCGCCCGGGGCGCAATGTCGATTTGACCGTGGGCCACTTGCGACCTGATTTTCGCCAACCGGAACAATTCGGTCCCCGTATCCTGATCGACATAGCCCTCGCCAACCAGCAGATTGACCAGGGAGTTGGGGTTCAGCGGGCGTGGGTCCGCCGCATTCGTCCTTACACGGGTTGTGGCCTCCAGGATCGACCACGCGAACAACAGAGCAGCGCGGGGCTCGGTCTCAACGACGCTTCGAGCTGCTGCCACAGCGTCGCAGGTGGCGGCATCCGAAACGGGTTCCAGCAACGGCTCCATGGAAGAAAAGTAGTAGACCTTGAGGTCCCAGTCCTCCTGCCCTTTCAACAAGACGCGGAGGTCCCTTACTTTCTTCAATGCTATTGAGCCTTCTTTCCGGAGCACCTCGATAACCAGGCAGGGTTTCTTGCCTACCGCTATGGCGTCGGGTCGCCTTCCGGCCAGGAAATCCGGCAGGTCGCCTGCAGCCGGTTGCCGGATCACCCGATAACCCTCCGCCTCTAATTGTGGCTCCAGGCGGTCGAGCGCGATAGCCTCGGCTTCGTAGGCGGAGATGGTCATCCAGTCTACTCCCCGCGAAGGTCCATGCTGACCTTGACGCAAACGACGGGTTCGCTTGCGGCAAGGGCGGTCATCAAACATTCCGTAAGGTCGTCAGTTATCTCCAGCGGCCTTTCCGGCTCGAATTTCTGCACGACGAGACGTTCCACCTGTTTATCGTCGATGTATATCGAGGGTCTCATCGCGTCGAGAATCAACTTGATGCAGTTGTCGATGTCGGCGTGCATTTCACCTTGGGGAAAGAAATAGATGGTCACGGCGACAGGAGAATCGATAGAGAAGTAGTCCTTGGGAAGCTTGTCACGCGCAGCTTCGCGTACTTTGTCCCGCCATGCATCCCTCGACGCGGGCCCCGCCTGCTGGCTAATGGCCATGCCGGATACGATGAATTCCAAGGGAAGGTCCAAAATCAAGATAGCACTACAATCCGTTCTATCGCGGCCGCCCCGGCATCGGGCGGGACCGTCAGGTGACAGCCGGGCGGATTCGACGACGGCGTCAAGTCGGACATGGCGGCCCCGCGCCGGCGGCGGTAGAAGGGGCAAGCGGAGAACGAGGAGCTTCATGCGGCTGCGATACGGGTTCGGCGCATTGGGGGTGCTGGCGGCGCTGCTGACGGCGGCCCCGGCGGCCTTTGCCGGGGATGTCGCGTTCGGGCGCGGCGAGGTGCGGATCGAGACGGCGGCGGGCGTGCGGCATTTCGATGTCGAGCTTGCCGAGACGCCGGAACAGCGGGCGCGCGGCCTCATGTTCCGCCGCACGCTCGCGCCGGATGCCGGCATGCTGTTCCTCTTCCCCGAGCGCGAGCGGCCGACCATGTGGATGGCCGATACCTGGCTGCCGCTCGACATGCTGTTCGTCGCCGCGGACGGGCGGGTGGTGCATATCTTCCCCAATGCCGTGCCGCGCTCCCGGCTCACCATCTCCTCGCCGCATCCGGCGCGCATGGTGCTCGAACTCGCCGGCGGGACGGCGCGCCGCCTCGGCATGACGCCCGGCGACCGGCTGTCCTGGCGCCGCCTGGAGCGTTAGCCCAAGGTCCGACCCGTTCTGACCGTGCAGCGGCCGGCAGCAGGGGTTCCTCCAGGGGAGTGTCATGAAGTGTCATGTTTTGTCATGTTCTCCATGCGTGTAGCGCTTGTTCGATATGCTGTTCCGGCATGATGCCGCCAACTTCGGACGGGCTTCGGGTGTTCCGTCCGGTTCCGGCGTCTGTCTGTGTTCGGCACAGGCTCTTCCCTTCGTTCCGGTTTCACTTCCGCCGCCGGCCTGCAGCGGGTCCCTGTTTCGCGCGTATCGCGCGTGGGTGCGGGCGGGTGTCGGCGCCGGCGCGGTTCGCGCGCCTGATTGCGCGCGCGAGACGGAGGGCGCACTTCTCCCGCCGATTCCTTCGGGCTTTTTTCGCGCTGGCGCCGGCGCGAAATGAAGCAGCCTCCGGACGCCGCTTCCTTGCGCCCATATAAGCCGCGCAGCCCTCCGCGTCAAGCAGTTTGAGGAAATATTACCGGATTATGGAACATTCCGCCGGTTTCGCTCCCGCCGGCGGCCATGGCCCGTAGCGAAGGCGCCCCTCTGCGGCGGGAGTCTGCGGGCGGGGCGCCTGCTCTACGGGAAGAAGACCAGCGTCACCAGCAGGAAGATCGGCGCCAGGATGCCGACGGACCAGGCCATGTAGCCGAAGAAGCTCGGCATGGGGATGCCGCGCTCCTCGCAGATCGCCCGCACCATGAAGTTCGGCGCATTGCCGATATAGGTGTTGGCGCCCATGAACACCGCGCCCGCCGAGATCGCGAGCAATGTGCCGTAGAGCGGCCCCATCAGGGTCTCCGCGTCGCCGCCCGCGGTGTTGAAGAAGACGAGGTACGTCGGCGCATTGTCGAGGAAGCTCGACAGGATGCCGGTCAGCCAGAAATACATCGCCTCGTCCGGCTGCCCGTCCGCGCCCGTGACCAGCGAGACCACCGGCTCCAGCGCGCCCGACGTGCCTGCGCGCAATATGGCGATGGCCGGCACGATGGTGAGGAAGATGCCGGCGAAGAGCTTGCCCACCTCCAGGATCGGGAACCAGGAGAAGCCGTTGGCGTCCCGGTTGGCGCGGTCGGTAACGACCCAGGACAGATATGCAATGGCGAGCAGGGCAAGGTCGCGGCAGAGGTTCTGCAGCTCCACGGTCACGTGGAAGACATCGAAGGAGACGCCCGGCCGCCACACGCCCGACATCAGCACCGCGGCGACGACGCCGGCGAGCAGCAGGAAGTTGGCCTTGCCCGTGACGCCGAGGCTTTCGCCGTCGCCTGCGTCCTCCTCCGACGGGGCGCCCGTCTCGCGCCGGTAGAGGAAGCTGTCCACGCCGTAATACAGCACCAGCAACAGGGCGGAGACGAGCAGCATCGGCACCAGCATCGCCTCGGTCGGCCAGAAGAAATCGACGCCTTTCAGGAATCCCAGGAACAGCGGCGGGTCGCCGAGCGGCGTCAGCGAGCCGCCGATATTCGCCACCAGGAAGATGAAGAACACCATGGTGTGGACCTTGTAGCGCCGCCACTCATTGGCCCGGATGATCGGGCGGATGAGCAGCATCGCCGCGCCCGTGGTGCCCATCCAGCTCGCCAGCACCGTGCCGAGCAGCAGGATGCCGGTATTGACGACGGGCGTGCCGACCAGCCGGCCGGTCAGCCGGATGCCGCCGGCCACCGTGAACAGCGACAGCAGCAGGATGATGAACGGGATGTATTCGAGCAGCCCTACATGCAGGATCTCGAACAGGGTGAGCTCCCAG
>JAJEAZ010000391.1 GCA_022824105.1 Alphaproteobacteria bacterium | reverse complement strand
ATGCCTTCTTCGACCGGCTCGGCCTCGCCACCGTGGAGGCCCGTCATGCCGCCTAAATCCGTCGAACCGCCGTGGTACGGACCCGTTTGCCCGGTGGTGTGGGAGGGGTGGGGCCGCGAGGCTCCCCCCTATCCCGATTTTGCACCCGAACCGGAGTCGGACCGTCCCGGCTGCGCGCGGTCCGCTCCGTCGAACCGACCGGAGGGGAGGTGTGCTTGCGCCTGGACGAAGCGCGGCAGGGCCGGAGGGAGCCCGCCGCCGGCAACGGAGGATGACGCCATGCGCATCTACAACCGAGACGAGGTTTGCGGCTTTCGTTTCACGAAAGCCCCCTGGGGCGAGTTCAGCAACTTCGCGCCACTGGCCGCGCCGATCGCCGCCGGCCCGTGGGCGTTTGCCACGTCCGAGCACCTGTACCAGGCCTGCAAGTTCGGCGCCGCCCCGGCGGTGCAGCGCCGGATCGCGGTCGCGCCCACGGCGCGCGAGGCGGCCACCATCGGGCGCGGCACGGCCGCCGGCCTCGACCCCCGCTGGAACGACCAGCGGGTGAACGTCATGCGCTGGGTGCTGCGCATGAAGCGCGAGGCCAACGCCGCCGCGATCCACGCCGCGCTGGCGCGCAGCGGCGACCGCGCCATCGTCGAGGTCTCGACCCGCGACCCCTGGTGGGGCGCGAAGCCGGACGGCGACCGCTACCGCGGCGCCAACGTGCTGGGGCGGCTCTGGATGGAGCTGCGCCAGCAGCTGCGCGACGGCGATCCCGCCGCGCGCGCCGCCGCCTGGACCGGCCGCATCCGCGTCGGACGGCTGGCCGCCTCCCCCTGATCGGGCCCGGCCGCGCGCAGCCGGAGCCAGGGGAGAGCACGGATGGGGACGTTCGCTTATATGAGGAGAGAAAGAATGGCGCGCGACAGCATCTTCGCCCAAGGGGCGGTCATCGTCCCCGACTTCGTCACCCCGGCCGAGGAGGAGCGCCTCCTCCTGCGGATTTCCCAGGCGCCGTGGATGACCGAGCTCAGCCGCCGGGTGCAGCACTACGGCTACCGCTACAACTACACCGGCGCCAGCCGTCCGGTCCCGGCCGCGCCGTTCCCGCGCTGGGCCGAGGTCATGGCTGACCGGCTCCGTGAGCACTTCGGCGGCACGCTGCCGCTGCAGTGCATCGTGAACGAGTACCGCCCCGGCCAGGGCATCGGCATGCACGCCGACCACCGGGATTTCGGACCGGTCGTGGCGTCCCTGTCGCTCGCCGACGACTGGCCGATGCGCTTTCGCCCGCGCTCCGTGCGTCCCTACGCGCGCGACGGGCAGCCCGGCGACGAGGTGGCGGTGCTGCCCCGCCGCTCTGTTCTCGTCCTCGCGGGCGCCGCGCGCTCGGCGTGGATGCACGGCATCGACCGCACGGACAGTGCGCGAGCGCTCGCCACCCGCCTCTCCGCCACCTTCCGCACCCTCGCGCGGTAGCGCCTCGCCGGCCCGAAGCCGTCCAGGCTCCGTGTCCGTGCTTCGCCCGGGCCGCCAGCCCGCAGCCTGCCCCGGACCCGTTCCGGGGGCGCCGGGCGGAGGCGGAGGCCGGCCGGTACCGGGCGTCCCGCATGGCTTGAAGGAGGTCCTGCATGCAGCACGAACCGTCTCCCGCCGCCGCCGTCGCCGCCGCGCTTGCCGCGCGCGCCGAGGCGGTCTGCCGGCAATATCTGCCGCACGGCCGCCGGCAGGGCCGCTACTGGGTCTGCGGCGACCTCGACGGCGCTCGCGGGCGCTCGCTCTTCGTCCGCCTCTCCGGCTCGGGCAAGCCCGGCGGCTGGACGGATGCGGCAACGGGCCAGCACGGCGACCTGCTCGACCTCATCCGCTACCGCTCGAACGCGCCGACGCTGCGCGCGGCACTCGACGAGGCGCGGCGCTTCCTCGCCTTGCCGCCGGCCCCGGATCGCGATCCGGGGGTTTCATCGGCAGCGGCAGCGGTATCGGACGCGCCTTACGACGCGACCGAGGCGGCGCGGCGCCTGTGGCGGCGCTGCCGCGCCATCGACGGCAGCCATGCCGAGCGCTATCTGCACGCGCGCGGGCTCGCGCGCTGCCGCTTCGCTGCGCTGCGCTTCCATCCCTCGCTTCGCTACCGCGAAGGCTCGGCGGTGCGCCGGTTCCCGGCGCTGGTCGCCGCCGTCACCGGCGACCCCGGATCGGAATCCCCCGGATCGGGATCCAGGGCAGGCGGCCGCCTGCTCGGCGTGCATCGCACCTGGCTCGATCCGCGCCGGCCCGCCAAGGCGGGCGTCGCGCTGCCGCGCAAGGCGCTCGGGCGCATTCGCGGCCTCGCCGTGCGCTTCGGCGCGCCTGCCGGCGGCCTCGCGCCGCTCGTCGTCGGCGAGGGCATCGAGACGGTGCTCTCCCTGGTCACCGCCGTGCCGGAGATCCGCGCCGCCGCGGCGCTCTCGGCCGGCAGCCTCGGCGCGTTCGCGCCGCCGCCCGGCACGGCCCGCCTCGTCATCGCCCGCGACAATGACGAGGACGGCGCGCTCGCCGCCGAACGCCTCGCCTGGCGCTGCGCGCAGGCGGGCGTCGCCGCCACCGTCATCGTGCCCGTCGGCAACGACTTCAACGACGACCTCGTCGATCTGGGCGCCGCCGCGCTCTGCGCCCGCTTCGCGCCCCTGTTCCGCGCCGGAGCCCGCCCCGCCGTTGCCGGAGGAAAAGAAAAGCGGGGGGCCGGGCGAGCCGACCCGAGGAGAGGAGGGAGCCGATGGATGCCGTCATCAACCTGAACCGCGAACCCCGGCTGCGCGAGGCGTTCGAACATACGCATGTGGTGAACAACACCGTGCTGGTCGACCGCCGCACGAAATGGGGGAACCCGTGCCGGACCGGCCAGGACGGCACGCGCGAGCAGGTGATCGCCCGCTATCGCATGGAACTCTGGCGCCGCATCCGCACGGGCGAAGTCGCATTGGAAGATCTCGCGGAACTGGACGGATGCTGGCTGGCCTGCTGGTGCGAGCCGCTGCCCTGTCACGGCAATGTGTTGGCGCGCGCGGCGGCATGGGCGTCCAAGCAGTTGTCGAAGCGGGCGGGTGCGTGATGCGGCCGGGTATGTGCGATGCCTTCGGCCCGGGCTATCCGCTCAAATCTCCACTCGCTGCGCTCCCTCCGATAACCGCTCCTATCCCTATCGCCTTCGGTCGCAGGCTCCCTGCGCGCTCCGCTTGCAAACATGGCGGACAGGTCCGGGGAACCGGTTCGCAGGCCGTGCCGCGCGGAACCGCAGATGGGGGCCGTGCAGGGGGAGAGAATTGGCCAACCGACGTGCTGTCCCATTGTGCCACACGTGCTCGCGCCAGCAACCCTGAAGGGTCCTCCGGTCGCTGGCGCTCCCTGCGGCCTGGGCAAGAAGCTCTAGGGGCGGACCGTGAAAGTCGGCGACCGTGAAAATCGCGTGTCAGAGACCCCGCCCGGCGCGCAACGCGGTGCCAACGCGATCTTCCGCACCACTCGCCGACTTTCCGCACCACTCCGCCCCAAGAGCTTCTAGGCCCAGGTGCTTCTGCTGCGCGCGCGTGACCCAACAGGACATCACATCGGGGATCGGCCCCGAACGTGCAACCCGAAAGGAAATCACCATGATCTTCGATATCGACACCATCGAGAAACGCGGACAGTCCGCCACCGCGACCGTCTGCGAGAACGCGGCCCTCTACGGCGCCACCCCCGGGCGCGACGAGTTCGACACCCGCGAGGTCTGGGACGAGGACGATGCGCTCGACGCCGTCAGCGAGGCCTTCCGCATCCTGGCCCAGGGCGTCGCGCCGGACGGATACCAGATGGCCGAC
>JAJEAZ010000728.1 GCA_022824105.1 Alphaproteobacteria bacterium | reverse complement strand
ATGCGGTCGTGCGGCGGGCGCTCGCCCTCGATCGCATAGCTCGACTTGGAATCCTTCAGGAGCAGGAATGCGGCTGTGCGGGCCAGCAAGCCGCCCGGAACCGCAGCGACGACCGCCCGCGCCCGCTCCGCGAGATCGAGGCTGACGAATTCCTCGAGTGCTTCCGTGCGCCGGACGAGCGGGCAGCAATCCGGTGTGCCCGGCAGGTTGTTCCTGACACGATGCCGCGCAGAGTTCTCGCCCGGGACCGCCCATTGCTGCTTGGGGTTGACGGCTGGGACATAGTCGCCCCGTGTCCTACGCGACGAATCCGGAGAACCTGGCGGACGATGTGGGGAGCGACCAGCCAGCCTTCTCCAACCATCTGTCGCCGACTCCGATGCTTTGGACGCACTTTCCAAAGTATTCCCGCCTCGCCCGAGGTCTCTTTTGGCTGAGCCAGATCGCTTGACATGGGGGACTGCGCCCTTGTATCGAATGGTTCCCAATGTGGGATCGTTGTACTTGAAACATAATCGGGAACGGTGTATATAGCGTATGCGGATCATCGCCAAGAAGACGCTCCGGGAGTTCTGGCAGCGTCACCCAAATGCCGAAGAGCCGCTTCTCGCTTGGTACCGTGAGGTGAAGCAAGCGGATTGGGACACGCCGGCCGCCCTGAAGGAGATGTACGGCAACGCGAGCATCGTTGGCGACAACCGGGTGATCTTCAACATCAAGGGCAACGACTATCGCCTCGTGGTGAAGATCAATTACCGGTATCGCTTCGTCTACATCCGCTTTGTGGGTACGCATGCCGAGTACGACGCCGTAGACGTGGAAGAGGTGTGAGATGGCCAATATCAAGCCAATCCGGTCCGAGAGGGACTACGAGGCGGCATTGCACCGGATCTCTGAACTCATGGATACGGAAGCCGACAGCCCGGAGGGCGATGAGCTCGATGTCCTGGTCGATCTCGTAGAACTGTACGAAAGCAAACAAGTGCCGATGGGCTATCCGAGTCCGATCGCCGCGATCGAGTTTCGTATGGACCAGGCAGGTCTGCGCCCCGCAGACCTTGCCTCGTTCATCGGAAGCCGCGCCAAGGTTTCGGAAGTTCTCTCCGGTAAGCGCGCAATCACCATGCCGATGGCGCGCGCGCTACATGAGCATCTCGGGATTCCGGCGGACGTGCTGCTGCGGGAGCC
Organism: Alphaproteobacteria bacterium; assembly: GCA_022824105.1. Classification (GTDB taxonomy): domain Bacteria; phylum Pseudomonadota; class Alphaproteobacteria; order Bin95; family Bin95; genus Bin95. The sequence continues at coordinate 2,776 of JAJEAZ010000728.1, read as the reverse complement.
GGATGTAGACCTGGACGATCCGTGGGCCGCCATGGAGTGGAGCCGGTTTCCCGTCAAGTCGATGGCGAAGTTGGGCTGGATTCCGGACAGGCCCGATCCAGCGGGACGCGCCGAGCATGTCATGCGGGACCTGATCAATAGAGCAGGGGGACTGGACGTCGCGGGCGCTGCGCTCTACCGAAAGAACGATCACGTGCGCGCGAATGCCAAAATGGACCCCTATGCGCTCAAGGCGTGGTGCTGGCAGATCCTTGCAAGAGCCAATGAGAACCTTCCGAAGGCGGACTATGAACGTGGCACTGTAACTTTGGACTTCCTGACGAAGGTCGCTCGGCTGAGCTGGTCGGAAAACGGTCCGCGGCTGGCGAAGGAATTACTGGTCAAGCGTGGCATTTCACTCGTGATCGAAAAGCATCTGCCGAGGACGTATCTGGACGGGGTGGCACTCCGGCTCGGTGACGGCAGACCGGTAATCGGTCTCACTCTGCGCTACGACAGGATCGACAATTTCTGGTTCTGCCTGCTGCACGAGCTGGCCCATGTGGGTCGACACATGGACAACGACAGAGGCGAAGCCTTCGTCGACGATTTCACGCTTCGGAAACTCGAAGGGAGACGGGAAGATCCCAGGGAGACGCAAGCGGACGAATGGGCGGAAGAAGCGCTCATTCCGCGCTCGGCTTGGGAAGCGAGCGCGGTGCGTGATCGGCCGACGACCATGGCCGTGATGAATCTCGCCAACGCCCTGCAAGTGCATCCGGCGATCGTCGCAGGGAGGGTTCGATACGAACGGAAGAACTACCGGCTGTTATCGCAATTCGTCGGGACCGGCGAGGTCCGGCGACAGTTCGGCATGGTATCGAGAGGTAACGGGCCGATGACCTGAGTCCCGCCAGCACCGTCACCAGCCTGTCGATCTCTTGAACCCCGCCCCAGACCCTGCCCGTTCCGAGGGGCCGGAAGACCCGCCACGCTCCAGAAGTCGAGAAGGCGCCGGACCGACAACGGTATTCTGAGCCCGAACCCGTGCTTGATCGATATGCCCCCGTCGTCGGGGAACCGGGCCACGTTCTTGAGACGGACCTGGACCGCCGCGCCGCCAAACTCGATCTTGAGCATCAGATCGCCATCGAGCAGGCGCAGCCCCTCGACCGTGCCGCGGTCTCCGATCATCCCGACCAGCGGTTCGCCGTGAAGCGTGCCGTTGATAAAGGCGTAGTCCGGCCGGCCCTTGCGGTCGGGATTGGTTGCGTCCATGAGATCCTCCCGTCCGGCGACGCAGCCCAGCAGCCCGCCGCAGCCGACGATCTTGCCGTAGCTCGCAAGATCGAGCGTGACGCCAAAGTAGCCCTGCGCCCCTGCATAGCTGAGACGGAAGCCGGTTACGTCCTGGTCGAAGATCAACAACACGCCGTGCCTGTCCGCCAGGTCGCGCGGGCCCTGCAGAAATCCCGGCTTCGGCCAGACGATGTGGTGCTCGGTGCTGCCAACGATGTCGACGTTGTGCATTGTATTCGTGTCGATGGCATCGCCGGGTCCGACCATGATATCTTCATGGAGGATTACCCGAGCGGCCTTGCCGAGGGCGGGAGCATGTGGGACGACCGTCCTTGCCCGGATCCCCGCTTCGCCCCCGTCGACTTCGAAGTATCTTCACTCGCCGAGAGCATGTCGTCCTGCCAGGCAGGTCCGGCAGGAACCGAACGAAGGACAGGCGGGATCCGGCCGAACCGGTACATTAGATGCCCCGACGGGCGATGTCCTGTCGCGCGACTTCGATCGAGGAGCCTGGATGTCATGAAGACCGCCGCCCGTCTCGCCTGCCTCGCCCTCGCGCTCGCGCTCGGCGCCTGCTCCAGCGGCGGCGGCGGCGGCGAACAGGCCTTTGCCCGCCCGACGAGTTTCGACGGCGAGGTGCTGCGCATCGCGATTCCGCGCGCGGACGGCCGCACGGAGCACTTCTCGAGCCTCCGCGACGAATGGTATTCGTGGTCCTGGTTCCCCTTCATGCCCAACCACTCGGGCCGGCGCTGGACCATGGGCAGGACCGACCGGGACGGCGTCTCGCTCGCCTACGCCCTGGTGAGCTGGGACAACGACGACCCGAGCGACTACCTGTCGGCCGGGTTCTGGATGCGGTTCGACGGTGCGCGGACGACGCGGCGCCTCGACCCGGCGGACGCCGAGATCGTCCCCTTCATCGACGGACCGGAGCTCGATGCGCGGGTCGCACCCGGGCTCCCGGTCGCGGGCACGGCGAGCTACATCGGCAGCGCCGGCGGGGTCTACCGCTACCGCCGGCCCGGCGTGGAGCCGGTGGCGGAGGAGTTCGCGGCGACTATGACGCTGCAAGCGGATTTCGCAGCCGGCACCGTCGCCGGCTGCATCGGCTGCGTCGGCGACATCGCGCTCGAGCGCGAGCACCTCTATGCGGTCCTCGGCTGGCGGCGCGGCGCGGCGGCGGCCGAGCACCCGCCCACCGGCTACGAGATCCGCTTCGCACCGGCCGCAATGGGCGAGACCGGCGGGTTCTCGGGCGCCTCCGTGGCGGTGACCCGTCCGGACCGCGCCATCGTCCGGTCGGATGGGTCCTGGTCGGGCCGGTCCTCCAGCCGACCCGCCGGGGACGGAACCCTGCGGCTTGCCGCCGGCCATGCCAACGCCGCCTTCGCCGAGGCCGACGGCGGCGAGGGCAGCTTCGATTCGATCCTCACCGCCCTGCACCCGACCCTGCAACCATCCCCTCCAGAAAAACCTCGCCTCGGATCCTGAAGCG
>JAJEAZ010000037.1 GCA_022824105.1 Alphaproteobacteria bacterium | reverse complement strand
GCCTGGTTCGTAAGCGGGCTGAACAAGACCGTGCCGGTGATCGTCCTCGAGATCGTCCAGGGCAATATCGACCCGCAGGTGAACGCCATCGGCTCGCTGGTGTTCCTGACCTCGATCACGCTGGTGGTGCTCGCCCAGATCTTCTTCATCTCCCGGATCGGCCGCACATGACGGAGCCGCTCGTCATCCTCTCCGATGTGGTCAAGCGGTTCGGAGACTTCACCGCCGTGCACCGGCTCGATCTGGAAATAGCGGCAGGCGAGTTCATCGCGATCATGGGCCCGTCGGGCTGCGGCAAGACGACGACGCTTCGCATGATCGCCGGGCTGGAGGCGCCGACCGAGGGCGAGGTCCGCATCGGCGGACGGCTCATGAACGAGGTACCGGTTCACGAGCGCGACACGCCGATGGTCTGGCAGTCGCTGGCCTTGTTTCCCTTCCTCAATGTGCGGGAAAATGTCGAATTCGGGCTCAGGATGCGCGGAGCCGGCGCCGCCGAACGGCGCCGGCGCGCGCTCGATTGGCTGGAGCGGCTCGAGATCGGGGAGTTCGCAGAGCGCAATGTCGATACGCTGTCCGGCGGACAACGCCAGCGCGTGGCTTTGGCGCGCTCATTGGTGACGGAGCCGCAGATCCTGTTGCTGGACGAACCGCTGTCGGCGCTGGATGCCCATCTTGTCATTCGCATGCAGGGCGTGCTGACCCGCCTGCAGCGCGAACTCGGCATCACCTTCGTCTATGTCACGCATTCGCAGTCCGAGGCCTTCGCGATGGCCGACCGGATCGCGATCATGTCCGAGGGCCGCATCGCGCAGATCGGCCAGCCGCGGGAGATATACCGGGCGCCGGCGAACCGTTTCGTCGCCGAATTTGTCGGCCGGAACAATATCCTGAGCGGGACCAGCCGCGGCGACGCAATCGAAACGGCGCTCGGCGCCTTCCCTGCCGCCGGGCTGCCGGCGGCAGGCAACCCTGCAACCCTGGTCATTGCCGCCGATCTGGTCCGGATCAGCCCCAATCCGTCCGGGGACGCGATCCCGTGCGCGTTGATTTCCGAGGAATTTGTGGGCGCCACGGCCACCCTGTTCCTCGAAGCGGCCGATGGCACAGAACTCAAGGTCCAGCTGCCCGAACGCGCGCTGGGCGAGTTGAACCTGCACGCCGGGGGCCGGTTCCATCTCAGCTGGCCCGCCGATGCCGGCCATGTCCTGGCCGAAGGCTGACCGGAGGCGCAGATGATCCTGAACCCGATTCCCTGGCCCGGCGGCGCAAGGTGCGCGGTCGCCATCACTTTCGACATGGACGCCGACAGCCTGATCCAGATCGCCCGGCCCGAGGACGGGTTCGACCGGCTCTACCCCGTCTCCATGGGCCGCTACGGGCCGACGGTCGCGATCCCCCGCATCCTCGCGACCTACCGGCGTCTCGGCATCAGGCAGAGCTTCTTTATCCCCGGCTGGTGCCTGGAGACCTATCCCGGGGCGGTCGAGGCGATCCTGAACGACGGGCACGAGATCGGGCATCATGGCTGGATCCACGAGGACCCGGTGGCGACGCGCGGGCCGTCCCAGGCGGAAGCGTTCGAGAAGGCCCTGGACGCCCACCGCCGCATCTGCGGCAGGCTTCCGCGCGGCTACCGGGCGCCGGTCTATAACGTCACGCAGCAGGTCATCGACCTGATGGTCCGGCACGGGCTCAGCTATGACAGCTCCCTGATGGCGGACGACATTCCCTACCGGCTGGCGACCGCGGAGGGCGCGCTCTGGGAGATGCCGGTCCACTGGGGCGCCGACGACTGGCCGCCCTTCGCGCACTATGACGAAATCGGCTACATGATGCCGGTGCGCGGACCGTCCGCGGGGCTGGCGGGTTTCTGGGAGGAGTTCGAGGCGCAATATGAGGCCGGCGGTTTCTTCATGTTGATCCTCCACCCGTTCCTGACCGGCCGGCTGGCCCGCTGGCGGCTGGTCGAGCGCTGGCTGGAGGAGACCATGGCGACCCGCAAGGTGTGGTTCGCGCGGCTTGAGGATATCGCCGATCATCTGGACACCCTCTCCGCCGAGGGGCACGAGATCCGCACCGAACGGCTCCCCTACTATCGAGGACCGCAGAGATGAGCCTGACCGACACCGACCGCCGGATGCTGTGCATCGCCTACGAGGAAGCCAGAACCGGGTTCGAGGAAGGCGGTTGCCCCATCGGTTCGGTCCTCGCGCGCGGCGATACGGTGGTCTCGCAAGGCCGGAACCGGCGCGTGCAGCAGGGCGACCCCATCGCGCATGGCGAGATGGACGCGCTGCGCAGGGCGGGCCGCCAGCGGACCTGGCGCGACACGACCCTCTATACCTCGCTCTCCCCCTGCATGATGTGTTCGGGCGCCATCGTCCAGTTCGGCATACCGCGCGTCGTCATCGCCGAGAACACGAATTTCGGCGGCAATGAGGAGTTCCTGCGCGAGCGCGGCGTCGAGGTGGTCGTCGCCGACGATCCGGACTGTATCGCGCTGATGACCCGGTTCATTGAGGAACGACCCGAACTCTGGGCGGAAGACATTGCCGAGGACTGACTGCCGGCCTGTCGCGCGGAGAAGCCGGATCGACGAGCGGGGGCAGGGAGCAACGGCATGCCCGATTCAGCGGACCTGATTGCCCGGAGGCTCGCCGAGGCCGGCTGCCGGTACGCCTTCGGCATTCCGGGCGGCGAAGTGCTCGCTGTCATGGACGCGCTCGAACGGGCCGGCATCCGGGTCGTGCTCGCCAAGCATGAGAATTGCGCCGGTTTCATGGGCGAGGGCGTCCATCACCATGACCGGGCCCCGGCGATCCTGGTCGCCACCATCGGCCCGGGCATCGCCAATGCGGTGAACGTCATCGCCAACGCCCATCAGGACCGTGTGCCGATGGTCGTGCTGACAGGCTGCATTTCCGCAGATGAACGGCACAGCTACACCCACCAGGTGTTCGATCATGTCAAACTGGTGGAGCCCATCGCCAAGGCCGCGTTTCGCGTCGAGGACGGAATGGCCGCCGTCCTGGCCGACAGGGCGGTCGCCATTGCAACGGAAGGCCGGCCCGGCCCGGTGCTCCTCGATATCCCGATCGATATGCAAACCCGGGAGCAGTCCGCACCGCCGCCATTGCCCGAGGCCGCGGCCCGGCCCGTTGCGCCGGCCGAGGGCCCGGCGCTGGACGAGGCCCGATCCTGGCTCGCCGAAGCGCGCCGCCCGCTTATGGTCGCGGGGCTCGATGTGCTGACGCAGAACGCCGAGGCGGCCGTGGCAGCGTTCTGCCGCCGGTTCCGCATGCCCCTGATTACGACCTACAAGGCGAAGGGAGTCCTGCCGGAGGACGATCCTCTGGCGCTCGGGGGCGCCGGGCTCAGCCCCCGGGCGGACCAGCATCTGCTGCCGCTGGCGGCGGCATCGGATTGCATAATCCTTGCCGGATACGACCCCATCGAGATGCGCATCGGCTGGCGCGACCCCTGGCCGGACGGCGCCCGCGTTGTCGATCTTCCGGCAGTCGCCGACCGTCATGGAATGCACAGGGCTTCCCTCATGTTTCCGGGCGATGTCGGCGCCGCCCTCGAAACGCTGGGCAAGGACGTGGCGCCGCGAGAGACCTGGCCAGAGGGAGAGCCGGCTCTGGCCAGAGCGGCGCTTCGCGCCGAGAGCCGCCTCGACGAGGACTGGGGTCCGGCGGCCGTCGTGGATGTCCTCCGGAGGTCGCTGCCCCGCGATGCCGTGGTCACCACCGACAGCGGCGCTCACAGGATCGTGCTGAGCCAGCTCTTCGAATGCTACCGCCCCCGCGGCCTGCTCCAGTCCACCGGGCTCTGCACCATGGGATGCGCGGTCCCGCTCGCCATCGGGCGCAAGCTGGCCGAGCCGGACCGCACGGTCGTGGCGACCGTGGGCGACGGGGGCCTCGAAATGTTCCTTGGCGAGCTCGCCACCCTTCGCGACCTGAAGCTCGCCATACCCATTGTCGTCTTCGTGGACACCCAGCTCGGGCTGATCGAGCTGAAGCAGCGGGGTTCGGAACTGCCTAATGTCGCGGTGGAATTCGGGGCCACCGACTTTGCCGCCGTCGCGAAGGCGCTCGGCGGCGAGGGTGTGTGGGTTCGCAACCGGGAGAGCCTTGCCCGGGAGATCGAAGCGGCGCTCTCGCGGGACCGCTTCACGATCATCGCCGCCGAGATCGGCCGACGGGCTTATGACGGGAGAATCTGACCCGCCCCGAACCGGCCGCGATCCGGAAGCCGTCGGTCTTGCAAGGAATAGGGCTCAGCCTGTCTTGCGCCGGGCGGCGAGCACCGCGCCGAAGGAGCAGAGGAAGGCGAGGACGAGGAACACGCCGCAGCCGAGGAACAGCAGGACCGGCCAGTCGCGGTCCATCGTCCAGCCGAACAGCAGCGGCGCGAGGCCGCCGCCGACGGACAGTCCGACAAATACGAAGCCGATCACCCGGCCGGTGCTGCCCGGCGGCGTGATGCGCCGAAGCATCAGGTCGCGCGCCGGCAGCACGAGTCCCATCCCGAAGCCGGCCGCGCCCAGCAGCACGGCAAGGCCGACGGCGCCGATATCCGCGAAGCCCGCCAGCGCTGTCAACGCGCCGCCGCCGACCAGCGCCGCGCCGGTCAGGCGCACCTGCAGCCTTTCGCGGTCGGGCAGCTCGCCGCCGGCGAGGATGCCGAAGGCAAGCGCAAGCAGGCACGCGGTCAGCGCCGCGCCGGCCGATGCCGGGTCGAGGCCGTAAAGCTTGCCGAGACCGATCACCGTAAACGCCATGATGCCGCCGCTCGCCATGCCGTAGGCCGCGAAGAAGCCGAAAAACAGCAGGATCGGCAGGGAGTGGCACCGAACCGGCACGGCGTTGGCTGCATCTTTCGGGCGCGGCGGAGACGCAACAGCTGCGCCGCTTGCCGCCATGGCCAGCACGGTCGCAATACCAACCGCGCCGACCAGCATGACTGCGCTGCGCCAGCCCATCCACTGGGCCAGCGCCGCCACGGTCAGCGGCGCCACCGCGGTGCCGAAGAAACCGAGAAAGGTGTGCAGGCTGTAGGCGCGCGGCAGCCGCCGCTCCCTTATGCGCGCCGCCAGCACGGCATAGTCGGCCGGGTGGAACACGCTGTTGCCGATGCCCGCCGCCACGGCCAGCAGCGCCAGCATCCAGTAGCTGGAGGCGAGCCCGATGGCGGCGATGGCGGCGGCGTTGAGCGCAAGGCCCGCCAGCAGCACCGGCCGCGCGCCCCAGCGGTCCACCGCCAGCCCGACCGGCGCCTGGAGCACGCCGCCCACCACGGCATAGCCCGTAACCAGCGCGCCCAGCAGCGCATAGCTGGCGCCGAATTCCTCCCGGAAGAAGAAAAACAGCGGCGGCAGGGTGAGCGCGTAGAAATGGCTGAGAAAATGCCCGGCGCCGATCAGCGCCAGCGTCCGGGTTTCCCCGGCTGCGACTCCTGCCTCCACTGTTTGCGCCATGTCCGAATCCCCGTCCGCGCCGCCGCCCAATATGCCTGCCGCCGCGCGAAGACGGAACAGCCGCCGCTTGCCGGCCCCGCCCGCCACCGGCATCATTCTCCGGCAAGGAGGAGCGATGGTCCCGGTGACGGACGAGCTTCTGGACGAAATGGTCCGGGCGATCGTGGCGGAGGTCGATCCCGAGCAGGTGATCCTGTTCGGCTCGCATGCGCGCGGCGACGCGCACGAACGCTCCGATGTGGACCTGATCGTCATCGAGGCTGAGCCCTTCGGGCGAGGGCGGAGCCGCGTGGACGAAGCCGCCAGGCTCTACAGGGCGGCCTCCGGGTTCGGGGTAGACAAGGACATCCTCGTCTTCACGCTCGCCGAACTGGATTACTGGCGCGATTCCCTGAACCATGTTCTCGCCCGCGCGCTACGGGAAGGCAGGGTGCTCTATGAGCGACCTTAAATGCGCCCGGCTTATGCTGCGGTCTGCCCAGGGAGACTTGCGCTCGCTGCTGATTCTGGCTGCGGAAGGACCGGAGGAAGGGTTCGGCTTCCATGTCCAGCAAGCGCTGGAGAAGGCGTTCAAGGCCTGGCTGGCGCTGCTCGGTGAGCTTTACCCGCTGACCCACGATCTCAAGACGCTGCTGGACCGCCTGGCCGCCCGCGGCGTGGATATACAGCCGTGGCGCGAAACCGAACGCTACACCCCCTACGCCGTCCAGTTCCGCTACACCGGCGTCGATCCGGACACCGAAGCCATCGACCGCGACAAGGCCGCCGCATCCGTCCGGACGCTGCTGGCGGAAGTCGAGTGCCGATTGGAGGAAGCCGAGGAAGAAATATCCAGAGCCTGAACTTTAGTTTCAGGTGCGTTTCCGAAAATCCGCCGCCGCAAGTGGCACCAGCCCGTTCGGATGCTTGAACCGCGTACCCTCCGAAGCAAGTATCCCGTCTGCCACGTCTTCCAGTCGCCGCCACATCTGCTGACGCTCGCTGCTTCCTGTCTTCGAAGTGACCGACGACCTCGCAGAACGTGCCAACCAATCGGAAAGGAACGCCGGATTCTTTGTGACTCTGCCCTGCTTATCAGAAAAGATGGACACGAACTCCTCGGTCGTTACCTCGCCTTGGTCGTTCTGCCAACGTAACTTGAACGCCCCCAAGGTTCCTTCCGCACCCCCCGAGATTTGCGCAGAAGTGTAGAAACCGTCAAAACCATGAGATTTGGCCTGTTCGATAAGAAATCGGAAAAAAGGCGTCTCAAAATCCATCAAGACTACGTCTGCTATTCGTTGAGCTTGCCGCCGGTTGGTCGTGATTCGGACATTAGAACGTCGCCCAAATTCTCCAAATTTTCCCTGTAGATTCTCCGGCAACCGAATTTCCTTCACGGATCCTCGATAGAGTTCCGTAGTAATCTCTATATCAACTAGGGGGAGCATCCCCTCGATGAATATATCGACATGTCGCATTGTGAAATTTGTCGCTGCTCCCAAAGATTTTGGATCATAAGCGCTGACATAGTTGAAAATCTCGTCTTGCAATTCCTTAACCCGTCGAGCCTGCTCAATCGCATCCTCAATTTGCACTTTGGTCCGCTGTCGATTTGTTTCTCTCGCAGAGTGCATAATTGACGCAAAATCAAGATTTTCCAGAATCTCCCCTAGTACTTCTGCATAGAGTTGGTCATTGTACTCGGCACTCACTGTCACCATATCCTGCGCAATGCGATCAACCCGGCTAATCAACAAACTGATAGCTTGATTATCAAAATTATCTCGAGTATGTAAGTTGTAAACGATAACTGTTTCTTTCTGTCCATAACGATAAAGTCGGCCAATTCGTTGCATGATTCTAGCTGGGTTCCATGGCAAGTCGTAATTCACCATAACGTGGCAAGATTCGTGAAGATTGATACCTTCGCCACCCGCCTCCGTTGAAATCATGAAAAAGGCTGTGTCATTGAAACGCTTTATCGCTTCGATCTTTTCTGTGAGGGTCAGCGATCCGTTAATCCATACAATTCCGCCTGCATGACCGTGCTTGTTCTCGATAGCCTCAGCAATGTATTCTTGGGTTGCACGATATTCGGTGAATATGAGCAACTTATTGCCTTCCAGAACCGCCTTCTCTACAATATCCTTCATAAATGTCTTTAGTTTCTCATCATTTTGTCGGACTATCGCAGCTGCGCCAATGAGCTGTCGAAGCATCTCGATCTCGTTCTCAAAGAACTGGCGACGTTCCGTCGAAGCAAGTATGGATGCCAGATCGTCTTGGTCGTCACCGCCGTCGATCACGTCTTCTTCTTCCTCAAGATCCGCGGCCGAGTGTGTACGATGGTCGTACGATTCCTCGCCTGTCAATCTTCCCAAACGCTTCCGTAACCCCTGCTCGATGGCGGCGATGCTCGACGATGCCAGCTTTCGGTAAACCGTCATCACGAAACCGATCGCGCGCCCTTGGGTTCCGCCGGCTTCGCCCGCGCGGTAACCGAGCCTCAGGTAAGTGTTTAGCCGTTGCTGAAACATCATGGTCTCATGAGACGGTGTAACTGCCACACGATGAACCGACTGCCCCATGAACAAAAGATTGCCATCAATGTCGGTTACCTCACTTTTTCGGTTCCGGAGAATAATATCACCTGCCAGTTCTGGATTCGCTTCCAGCGTGTCGATTCGGCCAGACAGGTCCGGCCGCACAAGTTTGAGTAACTCTGCGAACCGGTCGGCATAGCCCTGATGCGGCGTACCGCTAAGGAGCAGGAATGCTTCTGACATTGGCCGCAAGACCTCGGCCAGCTTGTAGCGTTCCGAGCGTTCCCCGCTTGCATACCGGCTCAGTTTGTGGCCCTCGTCAAATACAACGACGTCCCATCCCTCCGCTTCGCGAAACTTCTTCAAGTGCTCTTCCCGTTTCGCCCGATCAATCGATGCGATGGCGTAATCATAAGTCTTCCAATGCATTGGGTCGTTTATCGAAAAGTCCCGCCCGTAAATCCGAGCATCGATTTCAAACTTGAATTTGAGCTCTTGCTGCCATTGAACGACTAGCCCCGACGGGCAGACAACCAGCACTCGCCGCGCCTGCCCCTTGCGCCTGAGTGCCGCCAGCAACAGGCCAACCTCAATGGTCTTCCCGAGACCCACATCATCTGCAATCAGCCAGTTATAGTTGCCGGAACTCAATATCTTGTGCACTAGGTGAATCTGATGCGGAAGCGGGTCCACCGCGAGCCTGTCGAGCGATCCTGTCAGGTGGTTCCAATTTTCCAGTGCGTGAGCAAGCAGGCGGAGTCTGAAGCGTTCCGCATGGTTTTCTGTCCCCGTGTCCGCCAACGCAAAACGAACCCGCACGTCTCTGACGCCGACGAGATTCTCGTAAGGCAGCAACACCGTTTGGCCAGTTTCGTCGAGCTGGATAAGGACCTGGTCCCGATCACCCAACCTCTGGCTAGCCAGTACGCGTCCCATGCCAAGGGAGCCCCGCCTTACCGACAGGGGCTTATCCTGAACGGCCTGTCCAGGTAGAAACCCGGAACCAAGTTCGTCGACCGCAGTCCAACCGATTGCACCGCCGTTCCATTTGACGCGAACGCGTCGGCCGCGGGGACCATCTCGGCTCTCCAAGACCCGGCCACGTACGTCGGGAGACTGCCGACGGCAAACAAAACATCCGGTAACCGGAATAAGCTGCTCAGACATTGTAGTCGTCATCGCTCATTTTCAGACCTTCGATCAGCTCTTTATCCTTCCTAGTTTTGATTCGTTCTCTAATGTAAGCCAAAAAATCCCAATAACCGGGATCATTTGGCTGCAATCTATACCAGTCCTTGATCCAGTCGCTGTCAATCATGTGACTTGGGTCATGATCCAGTCTTGCCTCGCATATCTCGCAGGAAATACGCCAAGTTAATGCTAATTCCCCCTTCTGTCTCTCAATTATTTCACCTCCGTACCTGATTTTCCAATAATCTCGTCTGACCTCCCAATGTTCTCTTAATTCGATAATATTCTTCAAAAAGCTCCATGACATGTTCTGCAACTCCGTAAGCTCGTGGACGGCACGAAAAGTTGCTGGGTGGGAACGTTGCTCAAAGAATCTTGTCAGACAATTTAAGATTACGTCGGGATTAGAGTTACTAACGTCGAGATGGCTTACGATTCTGGCGGCCTTTGCCTTGGACTTTGATTCATTTTTCGGAGCATCTGGCAATTCAGCTATGCTGGATTGTCTCGCTCCTTCCTGATAATCTTCAGCGTCGAGAATAAGATAATCCAAATGATCCGGGCGAGTTGTTTCGTTTAGAGGCTGTGTTCCCGGCTCATCGTTGGTCATAAATTCGAAAGCCTCAGCGGATAATTCGTCATCTGATTCCCCCGGCTCTTCCGGGTCGAAATCCCAATCGTCGTCGTCTTTCTCGCCCATGCCTCATATCCCCGCTCTTTGCGTTTTCATATAACGGGAAGGTACTCTGTCTATGCCATTCGCTGTCAAGAGGCTTTCCGCCAGAGGCCCGCCCCACAGCTTGCGCCAATGGGTTTCGCCCTCTCTGCCATCCGTCTGCCGCAGCAAATTCATTCACCCGTTGCCGCCTTCGCGCCGTCTCTGCCTTGCGCGGCGGCGCCGGACGCACCTATGGTGATAGCAGGGCCGATTCGTGGTCCGGGCTTGGAGGGTGCTGTGACGCCGCCTGTGGAGAGCGCGCCGACGCTGGTGCTGAATGCGGATTTCCGTCCGCTCAGCTATTTCCCGCTGTCGCTCTGGTCGTGGCAGGACAGCGTCAAGGCCGTGTTCCTGAACCGTGTACAGGTGCTGGCGGAATATGACCGCGAGGTGCGTTCGCCGACCCGGGCCATGCGGCTGCCTTCGGTCATCGCGCTCCGGGACTATGTGGCGCCGGCGCGCCATCCGGCCTTCACGCGCTTCAACGTCTTCCTCAGGGACCGCTTCGCCTGCCAGTATTGCGGCTCGCGGCTGCCGCCCGAGGACCTGACCTTCGACCATGTGGTGCCGCGCTCGCGCGGCGGGCGCACGGGCTGGACCAATGTCGTGGCCGCCTGCGGGCGCTGCAACCGCGCCAAGGGTGACCGGCTGCTCCGCGATTCGGGCATGCGGCTCCAGAAGCTCCCCGTCCGGCCGAGCGTCTGGCGCCTCCAGGAGAACGGGCGCAGCTTCCCGCCCAATTTCCTGCATGAGAGCTGGTCCGACTTCCTCTACTGGGACAGCGAGCTCGAACAGGGTTGACGGCCGCTCAGGCGAGGCTTTCCTCGATGCGGATCGCCTCGTTCCACTTGGCCATGCGCTCGGAGCGCGCGAAGGAGCCGACCTTGAGGCCGGGCGCGCGCCAGCCGACGGCGAGATGGACGATGGTCACGTCCTCCGTCTCGCCGGAGCGCGCCGAGACGATGCCATCGAAGCCGGCCTCACGCGCCGCATCCCAGGCGGCCTTCGCCTCGCTGAGCGTGCCGCGCTGGTTGGGCTTGATGAGCAGCGTGTTGGCTGCACCCCGCCGCACCGCCTCCTCGACCCTGCCCGCGGAGGTCACGAGCAGGTCGTCGCCGACCACCTGCACGCGGTCTCCATGGACGGCGGTGAAGGCGGCGAAGCCGTTCCAGTCGTCCTCGCCGAGCGGGTCCTCCACCGAGAGGATCGGGTAGCGCGCGAGCCAGCCGCCGACGAGAGCCGCCATGCCCTCGCTGTCCAGCTCCCGGTCCTCCAGCGCGAGCCGGTAGCGCCCGTCCCGCCCGAACTCGCTTGCCGCCACGTCGAGCGCGATGGCGACCTGCTCGCCCGGCCGGAAGCCGGCGCGCTCTATGGCGCGGGCCAGCATGTCCAGCGCGGCCTCGTTGGTGTCGAAATCGGGCCAGAAGCCGCCCTCGTCCGCAACGCCGCGCAGACGCCCCGCTTCCGCCATCAGCAGCCCGGCGGCGCGATAGACCTCGGCGGTCCACGCACAGGCCTCGGCGAAGCTCGCCGCGCCCGGCGCGGTCACCATGAAGTCCTGGATATCGACCCGCCGCCCGGCATGGGCGCCGCCGCCGAAGATCTGGACTTCCGGGGCCGGCAGCGAAACCGGCCCCTCGCCCGCAAGCCAGCGCCAGAGCGGCAGGCCCGCCGCCGCCGCGCCTGCCCAGGCCGCCGCCATCGACACGGCGACGCAGGCATTGGCGCCGAGGTGCGACTTGTCCTCCGTGCCATCCAGCGCAATCAGCCGACGGTCCGCCGCTTCCGGGTCTTCGACATCGACGCCCCGGAGCGCCGCGGAAATCTCGCCTTCGACCGACGCCACCGCCTGCATCACGTCGAGCCCGCCGAAGGCCGCTCCGCCATCGCGCCGGTCGAGCGCTTCGCCGGAACCGGTCGAGGCCCCGGCCGGCGCGATGGCGCGGCCGGTTGCGCCGCCGGCCAGATGCACTTCGGCCTCCACCGTCGGCCGCCCGCGCGAATCCCAGACCCGCCGTCCCCGCACCCTCTCGATCCCGAACGCGCTCATAAGGCTGTCTCCGCCGCCCAGGCCGCAGCGATTTCGCCGAGGCTTGCGGGCGGGTGTTGCAGCAGGCGGCGGGCGAAGGCGCCGGGGCGGGCCTTTTGGCTTTCGCGGGTCAGATATTCGACCGGCGACTTGCCGTCGAGGCGGGCCAGCAGCAGGCCCGGCAGCAGCCGCGCCGCGCGTCCGTCGAGCGCCGCGTCCGGTCCGTAGCCGTCCACGAGCGCGCGGAAGCAGGCGAGATAGGCCGGCTCGTGCTGCGGCTTCCAGACGCTCTTCAGCAGCATGTGGTTGAGGCAGAAGGCGATGTCGAAGGCGGGGTCCCCGTACCAGGCGCATTCAGCGTCGAGGAAGACCGGCCCCGCCGGCCCGGCGAGGATGTTCTTCGGGCTGACATCCCCGTGGACCAGCGTCTCGCGCGTCCCGGCCGTTGCTTCGGCGAGCGCGGTCAGAGCGGGCGCCATGTCCTTGTGGCGCTCCGCCGTCGCCAGCAGGTAGGGCTCCAGCCGGATGTCGTGAAAGATCGCGTCGGTGGCGAAGGCGGCGGCCGTTGCTCCGTCGCCCGCATGGGCGCGGTGGATGACGGCGAGCCGCCGGCCGACCTCGCGCGCAAAGGCGGGGTCGGCGCGGCCGGCGGCAAGCTCCGCCTTCCAGACCGGGTGCGTCCCGGGCTCCAGCCACGTCATGGCGAGCGCGCGCGCCTCTTCGTCCTGGCCCAAGAGGCGCGGCGCGGCCGGGGGCAGCAGCGCGTTCACGGCCGCGAGCCAGCCCGCCTCCGAGGCGTTGCGCTCCACCGGCGCGCGCCAGTCCGCCTCGACCTTGAGCCGGGCGAGCGCGCGCTTGACGCAGACGGGGCCCGCCGCCGTCTCGACCCGGTAGATGTCCGAGGAGACGCCGCCCTCCAGCGGGTGGAAGCGGGGCTGCTCGTCCGGCCCGGCGAGCCCCATGCGCCTCAGCGCGGCGGCGAGCACGTCGGTGTTCTGCCTGTCCGCGTCTGGCGCGGACGTGCTATCGGCCCCGGCCTCGTTCATGGGCGCGCCCGGCCGTCAGGCGGCCGCCATCGCATAGACGCCGCCCACCTCGTCCGGCAGCTCGATCTGCGCCCAGCTTTCGCCGCCGTCGGCCGTGCCGAAAGTGCGTCCGTCGCGCGCCCCGCACCAGACGCGGTCCGGGTCGGAGGCGCTCTCGGCGACGATCATCAGGGTCGAGTTCACATCGACGCCCTTGTCGAAGCGCTCCCAGGTCTCGCCGAGGTCCGCGCTGCGCCAGAGCGAGCCGGCGTCGCTGGTCGCCGCCTTGCTGAACGCGCCGAACAGCACCTTCGGGTCATGCCGCGAGACCGTCACGTCGCGGGCGTAGGTCAGCGGCGAATAGGTGCCGATTCCGAGTTCGCGCCAGGT
>JAJEAZ010000322.1 GCA_022824105.1 Alphaproteobacteria bacterium | reverse complement strand
CCCCCGGGTGCTCGGCGGCGCCTCGCCCTTCGGTTAGCCGGACGAATCCGTTCGCGACCGGACACGACGCCACCCTGCGGGCGGCGTCGGAAGCCCTTGCAAAATTCCGCCGGATGGACGATATGTTCCGGCCGCTGCGTTGGGCGATTGTTTAGCGGCAGAACGCTGGGTTCTGGCCCCAGTAGCCCTGGTTCGAATCCAGGTCGCCCAGCCAGGCTGTTCCCAGCCCCCTGACGATCTTCCGGTGTTCCGCCGATGACCGATTACGCCGCGCCGCTTCGCGACATCCGCTTCGCCATGACCGAGATCGCCGGGCTGGACGGCGTCATCGCCCTGCCCGGCATGGACGAGATTTCGGTCGATCTCGTCGATGCCGTGCTGACCGAAGCCGGGCGCTTCGCGGGCGAGGCCGTGGCGCCGCTGAACCGCGTCGGCGACCTGCAGGGCGCGGTGCTGGAAAACGGTGTCGTGCGCACGGCGGACGGCTTTCGCGACACATACCGGCAGTTCTGCGAGGGCGGCTGGAACGGCGCGCCCTTCGACCCCGAATATGGCGGGCAGGGCCTTCCCTGGCTCGTGTCCACGGCGCTCACGGAGATGTGGCAGTCCGCCTGCCTCTCCTTCTCGCTGGCGCCGCTCCTGACGCAGGGCGCGGTGGACCTGCTCGCGAACCACGGTTCGGACGAGCAGAAGGCCCTCTATCTGGAGAAGATGATCTCCGGCGAGTGGGCCGGCACGATGAACCTGACCGAGCCCCAGGCCGGTTCCGATGTGGGCGCGCTGGCCGCGCGAGCGGTGCCGGTCGGAGACGGCGCATACCGCATCAGCGGGCAGAAGATCTTCATCAGCTACGGCGACCAGGATTTCACCGACAATATCGTCCACATGGTGCTCGCGCGCACGCCGGATGCGCCGAAGGGCATTCGCGGCGTCTCGCTGTTCATCGTGCCGAAGGTGCTGGTGAACGAGGACGGCAGCCTCGGGCCGCGCAACGACCTGCGCCCGGTCGGGCTCGAACACAAGCTCGGCATCCACGGCAGCCCGACCTGCGTGATGGCCTATGGCGAGGGCGACGGCGCGCTCGGCACGCTGGTCGGCGAAGAGAATTGCGGCATCCAGTACATGTTCACGATGATGAACAATGCCCGCCTCGGCGTCGGCCTGCAGGGCGTCGCGGTCGCCGAGCGGGCCTATCAGCAGGCGCGCGCCTTCGCCATGGAGCGCGTCCAGGGCCGCGACGAGACGAGCGCCGAAAAGGGGCCGGTGCCGATCCTGCATCATCCCGACGTGCGGCGGATGCTGATGACCATGAAGGCCCAGATCGAGGCCATGCGCGCGCTCTGCTACTGGGTGGCGGGCGCCCTCGACCGGGCGCAGCGCACCGGCGACGCGGAGGCCCAGGCCCGCGTGGACCTCATGATCCCGGTGGTCAAGGCGTGGTGCAGCGACCTCGGCGTCGAGATCGCCTCGCTCGGCGTCCAGGTGCATGGCGGCATGGGCTTCATCGAGGAAACCGGGGCCGCCCAGCATATGCGCGACAGCCGCATCGCGCCGATCTATGAGGGCACCAACGGCATCCAGGCGATGGACCTGGTGGCGCGCAAGCTTGCCCGCGACGGCGGCGAGGCGCTCCGCGCGCAGCTTGCCCTGATGCGCGCCGACGGGCCGGACAAGGGCCTGGCCGCCGCCCTCGACTCCGTCGAGCGCGCGGGCGGACTCATTCTCGGCCGCTTCGGCAGGGAGTTCGGCGCCGTCGCCGCGGCGGCCGTCCCGTTCTGCAACCTTCTCGGTCTTGCAACCGGCGGCTGGCTGCTCGCCAGAGGCGCGGCGGCAGCCCAGCGGCTTCTGGCCGACGGCGCGGAGGACAGCGAATTCCTGGAGGCGAAGCGCCTGACCGCCCGCTTCTATGCCGAAACGCTGCTGCCGCAACATGCCGGCCTCCTCGCCGCCATCGAGGCCGCCGGCGGAGCGGAGCTGGAGATGGCGGTCGAACAGTTCTGACGGCGGAGGAACCTGCGATGACCTTCACGGCGCTCGGCGCCTGCCCCGGGACGGGACGGCTCGGCATCGGCATCACCACCTATTCGCTCGGCGTCGGCGGCTACTGCCCGTTCTTCGAGCGCGGCGTCGCGGCGCTTTCGACCCAGGCCTTCGCCAACCCTGCGCTAGGCCCGCTCGCCACCGCCGCGCTGAGGGAAACGCCCGACCCGCAAGCGGCGCTCCGGCGGCTGGCGGCGCAGGACCCGGATTTCGACTGGCGCCAGGTGGTCATCACGGCGGCGGACGGCCGCGTCGCGGCGCATACCGGGCCCCGCACCCGGCCCTGGTCCGGCCACATCACCGGCGAGGGCTTCGCGGTCTTCGGCAATGTGCTGGCCGGCGAGGCGACGGTGCAGGCGATGGCAACGGCGTGGCGCACGCGATCGCAAGACGACCTGCCGGAGCGGCTGCTTGCGGCAATCGAGGCGGGGCGGGACGCGGGCGGCCAGGCTTCGCCGGACGGGACGCCCCTGCCGGAGCGCTCGGCGGCGCTGATCGTGCGCGGCGCGGACATCGTCGAGGATATCGACCTCCGGGTGGACCTGCACGACGATGCGGTGGGCGAGCTTCGCCGCCTCTGGGAGGCTTACCGGAAATATCTGCCCTATTACGCGCTCCGCGCCCGCTCGCCCGCCGAGACGCCGCCGCAGGACGTCTGGGCGCGCCAGAACGATCCCGGCAACGCATGACCCGCAACGAGCGTTCGCTCGAAACCCTGCTCGCCCAGGGAGCGCGGTTCCTCGACCGGGAGACCGGCGCCGTCGTGCCGCCGATCCATTCCGCGACCACCTATGCGCGGGACGACCGCTACGAGACGACCGGCTACACCTACAGCCGCGACGCCAACCCGACCGTCGCGCATGTGGAAGAGGTGCTGGCGGAACTGGAAGGTGCGGAGGACGCGCTCCTCTTCTCGTCGGGGATGGCGGCGGTCGCGACCTTCTTCGACAGCCTCGGCGCAGGCGACCATGTGGTGGCGCCGCGGGTGATGTATCACGGCGCGGCGGACCTGCTGCGCCGCCTCGCCGAACGGCGCGGGGTCGAGGTCGGCTTTTTCGATGCCTCGGAGCCGGGCGCGCTGGAAGCGGCCGTCAGGCCCGGGCGGACCTCGGTCGTCTGGGTCGAGACCTGCGTGAACCCGACCTGGGACGTGATCGACGTGCGCGCCGCCGCCGGGGTTGCGCGGGACGCCGGCGCGATCCTCGGCGTGGACGCCACCGCGACGCCGCCGGTGACGCTCCGGGCACTCGATCTGGGCGCCGACATCGTCTTCCACTCCGCCACGAAATATCTCGGCGGCCACAGCGACCTGCTGGCGGGCGTTCTCGCGACCCGGCGCGCCGACGAACGCTGGGAGGAGATAAAGGCGGCGCGCACGCGAATGGGCGGCGTGCTCGGCGCGTTCGAAGCATGGCTGCTGCTGCGCGGCATGCGCACGCTGCATTTGCGATACGAGCGCCAGGCTGCGAACGCGCTCGCGATCGCCCGGCATTTCGAGGGCCGTCCCGGCATCGAGGCGGTGCTCTATCCGGGCCTCGAATCCCATCCGGGGCACGAGATTGCGAAACGCCAGACGGGCGGCAGCTTCGGCGCCATGCTCTCGCTGCTGGTCGAAGGCGGCGCGGAGGCGGCCAAGCGGGTCGCGACGCGCACCCGGCTGTTCGTGCCGGCGACTTCGCTCGGCGGCGTCGAAAGCCTGATCGAACACCGGGCGACGGTCGAAGGACCGCACAGCGCCGTGCCGGCCAACCTGCTCCGCCTTTCCGTCGGCATAGAGCGCGCCGACGAGCTCATAGCGGACCTGGAGCAGGCCCTGGCCTGACGGTCAGCGCCAGAACTCCACCCGGAAGCGGACAGGGCCCCGCGCCTCGACCTCATGCGCCTTCTCCGGCTCCACGATTCCGGGCCGCTCCGGCGAAAGCTCGATTTCCTCGATGTCGGGCTCAAGGATGCGGTAAAGCAACCGCCCCTCCAGCACCACGATCCGCGCCCAGGTCCCGGCCTTCGTGCGATGGGACCGCAAGAGGCCCGCCGGGATCGTATTTTCAGAGAATTCAGGCGTCCCGCCATAGCACGCCGCGCCCTCGGGCATCGCCTTCATCACGGACAGCTTTCGGCGGCCGTCGCAAAGAACGTCTCCAGATGGTCGATCACCGCCCGCGGCTGTTCCTCGGCCAGCCAGTGCCAATTGTCCGGGAAATAGGTGACCGAGAAGTCGTCGATCCAGTCCCGTGCGATGTCGTTCACGACCGGATCCAGCGCGACGTCCAGCGAACCCCACAATACGCTGACCGGACAGGTGATCCGCCGGGGCGCGACGTGCCGGCGCCGCGGCATGTCGCGCACGAATTCCCGGTAGTAGTTGACTGCGGCCGTGGCGGAACCGGGTATCTCGAAGGCACGTCGGTAGGTCGCCACGTCTTCGGGCGGCATCACCGTGGCGAGCCGGATGGTTCCGGCGCAAAACTGCTCCAGGTACAGCTCCTCCGGCAGATCCGGAACAAGAGTGAAGAAGACGTACCAGCTCTTGCGCTGCTGTTCGGGGTGGCCCAGCCACGCCGCGATCCAGGCATCGGGGTGCGGGGCATTGAGAATCGCGAGCTTCCGGACGGCGCCGGGGTGGTGCATGGCGGTCTCGTAGGCAATCAGGCCGCCCCAATCATGCGCCGCGACCATGGCCGGCGTCCCGAGATGGTCCACAAGAGCAGCCACATCGCCCGCCAGAGTGGCCAGGCCGTATCCCGACGCCGGCTTGGCGGAGAGGTGATAGCCCCGCAAGTCGGGAGCAACCACCCGGAACGACCGGGAAAGAGAGGGGATGACGTGGCGCCACGACCACCAGAACTCGGGGAATCCGTGCAGCAGGAGAACGAGGGGTCCGGCGCCCGCCTCGACATAGTGGAGCTCGGTGCCGTTGACCCTGGCCCGATGGTGCGACAGGCCGGGCAGGGTTGGGCTCATGCTGGATTTCCTTGTCGTCCGCAGGATTCAAGCAGAACGCGGGCGTCTTGCGGCCTCCGGCACAGGGCGCCCGCCAGCCAGCACCGCCCGGCGCCGCCGGTCTCTGCACTTCGCCTAAGGCCAGCGGTCATTGATCGGAACCGATGGCGGCGCTCCTTTTTCATCGCCCTCGTACCCCATTCGTCACCCCGGCCCCCGAGCCTACCGCGTGCACACATCTCACTTCGCCTTGTATCCGGCGCACCCGTTGGCCCGGCTACATCCCGCACTACGCCCCTTTTCGTCACCCCGGACCCCGATCCGGGGTCCATCCCTGACCCGCGCCACCACCGCAGCCGGTGGAGAGCAGGCTCAACCGCTGCAACTGCCGCCAGGACCGAGGCTGGGCCCCGGATCAAGTCCGGGGCGACGGTTGGGGGCGGGCGTTGCGAAGTCACCGAGGACAGATGTGTGCTTGCGGCAGGGCTCGGGGGCCGGGGCGGCGATGGAACGCCATTCCTCATGAGTCGTCATCCGGCATCGCTGGTACAAGATATTGAAAAATATGGTGAGCGCGCCAGGATTCGAACCTGGGACCGTCTGATTAAAAGTCAGATGCTCTACCAACTGAGCTACGCGCCCGACCGGGTCGGCGAAACTGTGCGGCGGTGCTGGCGCTGTCAAGGGCCGGTCAATAGACCTTGGAGGCAGCCCCGCTCTCGACCTTGCTCCCATCATCGAACCGCGCCTTGAGGGCGGCGATCACTCTCGGCGTGGTGAAGGCCGAGGAATCCCCACCGAGCGCCGCGATCTCCTTGACGAAGCGCGAGGAGATGAACTGGTGATGCTCCGAGGCGGAGAGAAACACCGTTTCGACCTCCGGCTCCATCGTGCGGTTCAGGTTCGCCATCTGCATCTCGTATTCGAAATCGGATACGGCCCTGAGTCCCCGGAAGATGACGCTCACCCGGTGCTCGCGCGCATAGGCGACCAGCAGCCCGTCCATCAGCCGCACGTCGATACGGTCGGCAACGACGCGGTCGCCCAGCGCGGCGATCTCGTCCTCGACCATCCCCTTGCGCTCTTCCGGGGTGAACAGCGGCCCCTTGCCGGCATTGTTGAACACGCCGACGATCAGCCGGTCCACCAGCCGCGCGCCCCGGTAGATGATGTCGATATGGCCGTTGGTGATCGGGTCGAACGTGCCGGGATAGAGACCGATCTTCTGGTGGTTCACTCTTGCTCTCCTGCATCGCCGGCGACGGCCGCTTCCTCCGCCTCGCCCTCCGGCGTCTCGTCTTCCTCGTCGTCCCCGTTGGCATCCGCAAGATGGGAGACCTGGACCACCCGCGCGCCTTCCGGAATGTTGAACAGGCGCACGCCTCTCGTCGCCCGGCGCGCGATCCGGATATCGGTTACCGGGCAGCGGATCAACTGCCCGCCATCGGTCATCAGCAGAAGCTGGTCCGCGTCGTCGACCGGGAAGGCGGCCACGACCTCGACCTCCTCGCCGCTGCGGGTCATCAGCTCGATGCCCTGCCCGCCCCGCCTTGTCACCCGGTAGTCGTAGGCCGACGTGCGCTTGCCGTAGCCGTCCGACGCCACCGACAGGATCATCTGCTCATGTTCCTCGAGCTCGGCGGTGCGGATCATGTCCCCGATGCCGCCCTTGCTCAAATAGGTATCGCGCTCCTCGGCCGTGAACTCCGCCCCGTCGAGCACGCTCATGGAGATGACGCGGTCGTCTTCGCGCAGCGAGATGCCGCGCACGCCCGTGGACGCGCGGCTCACGAATTCCCGTACATCCTCCGCAGCGAAACGCAGCGCCTTGCCCTGCCGCGTCGCCAGCAGGATATGGTCGCCCGGCCCGCAGGGCTTCACCCCCACCAGCACGTCGCCCTCGTCGAGCTTCATCGCGATC
>JAJEAZ010000626.1 GCA_022824105.1 Alphaproteobacteria bacterium | reverse complement strand
CAAGGGCCGCCAGGCGCACGTCACCGGCAAGCTGCGCACCCGCAAGTGGAAGGACCGCGACGGCAACGACCGCTATACCACCGAGATCGTGGTCGGCCCGCGCGGCTCCATCAACTTCCTCGATGCCAGGCCGGAGCGGGCGCACGACCGGCCGCCGGCGCCGCCCCCGCAAGCCTACGAGATGGACCTTGCCGCCTGAGGCATCGTCATTCCGCCCCGGAACCCCTCGGGTTCCGGGGTTTTCTCATTGTACGTTCGGCGCATCGCCCCGGCTCCGGTCCGGGGCGTTTCTCATGCAGCCATTCCGCGGCCGTCTTCATGGCGGGAAAATCCGCGCGGGCGCCACCGGCGCCGTCCCCTCTCCCGTCCGCCGCCTTCCTTGTCGCATGTCCGTGCGAGGCTCAGCGGCGCCGCGCCTTGTCCGCATACTGGCGGGCAAGCTCCGAGCCCCGGGCCTCGCCGAAGGCATCCAGCAGCAGGCGGCGCATCCGCTCTTCATGCCCCGTCTCGACCATGTCGGTCATGAGCCGCTGCAGCAGCACGCCAAGCACCGCCGGAAGGTCCGCCATGCCCGCCGGATCGGGCGCGGCCGGACCCAGCCACCGTTCGGCGATCCCGGCGACGCGGTCGTGCAGCCGGCGCTGCTCCTCCCGGCCAAGCGCGAGGGAGGGCGGCGCACCGGCACCGTCTCCGGAAGCGCCGAGGTCGACCGTCAGGCCGCACTCGATCACGTAGGGCGAGAGGTTCATGCCGGCCGCGGCCGCGCGCGCGGCGATCTCCTCCCGCTGCAGGTCCGTGCAGGAGAACGACCGCACGATCTTCTTCGCCCCGGAGCGAGGGCGCCTCATCTTGCCTCTCCCGGGTCTTCGGGCGCGACCAGCCGGCCGAGCAATGCGACCGCCTCGAAGACCGCCATGTCCATGCCCGGCAGCGGCGCCAGCATGGTGCGGCTGAAAAGGTCGAGCCGCACCACCCGGTCGAACAGCTCGCGCTGTTCGTCCGCCGTCAGCACGAGAGGCTCTCCCGCGCGGCCCCCGGCGTCCCGCTTCAGCGCACAGGCGACCAGGAACGGCGAGACCTTCATGCCCGCGGCCTTCGCCCGCGCCTGGATGCGCGACCACTGCGCCGGCGTCGGATAGAGGCAGCGCGACTTCGCCTGCTTCATGACGCCTGTATGGACGCCTCCCGGGACGCAAGGTTCGATTTCGGTGTGACGGGCAGGCAGATTGCAGCTTTGTATCCGGCCTGTTGATGCGGGGTCTTTTTCCCGCTGGCCCTGATGGAATCTGCCGACCCGCGCCTCAGTTCTCCCGTGGGCTTTGTACCCAAGACGTCATGCAGGCTTAGCGGATCGCGGTCTGACCTGTTTGCCATCACTCCTTGTCGTGCCTTGCGCAACCTTTCAGCGGCCACCTCCTCTGTTGGTTCGCTGTCCCGTCGTCAGCCGCGGCTACGCCGGCTGGCTGACGAAGTTCGCCTGATACGCCCGGTCATGAGCCAGCAAGGCCCAGATCGTGCGCGCCGTCTTGTTGGCCAGCGCGACGGTGACCACGTTGGGCGGCCGCCGCTCGGCCAGTCGCATCGCCCATTCGGGCGGCGCCTTGCTTCTGGTGAGCACGGAACGCGCGCCGTGGATCAGCAGGGTTCGCAAATACCTGTCCCCGCGCTTGGAGATGCCGAGGATGCGAACCCGCCCGCCGGTGCCGTCGTGCCGGGGCACCAGGCCAAGCCAGGCGGCGAACTCGCGGCCCGACTTGAAGGCGGCCGGATCGCCCATGGCGGCGACGACGGCGGTCGCCGTCAGTACGCCCACGCCGGGGATCTCCGCGATCCGCTTGCTGTCGGCATTGCCGCGGTGCCACAGCCCGATCCGCCGCTCGATCTCGCCGATCTCCTTGTCAAGCTGGCCAACTCGAGCCCACTGCTCGCGAAGCGTGTCGATCACCATCGCCGGCAGCCGCTCAGAGACCCGCTCCAGGGCCTCGGCCATGTCACGGCGCATGCCGGCTCGGCCCTGCGGCATCACCTCGCCGTATTCGGTCAACAGCCCGCGCAGCCCGTTGATCTGCGCGGTGCGGAACTTCACGAGCTGCTGGCGCATCCGGTGCAGCGCCAGGATTGCCTGCTGCTCCTCGCTCTTAACGGCAACGGTCTTGATGCCCGGCATCTGCGCCGCCGTCCAGATCGCCCGCGCGTCGTGCGCGTCATTCTTGTTGCCGGACACGAAGGGCCGCACCGCCTTGGCCGGCAACAGCCAGGGATCGTGACCGAGCTTCCGAAGCTCGCGCGCCCAGTGCTGCGACCCGCCGCATGCCTCCATCGCGACCACACACGACACGCGGTTGGCGAAGTGCTCGAGGAACTTCGCCCGCGTCAGCTTCAGATCCTCGATCTCGCCGGTCTCCATATCGACCCAGTGCAGCTGGAACACGCGCTTCGCCGTATCCACCCCGACGACGGTTCTGTTAGTCTTCATCTCGGACCCTCCGGTTTGCCTGTGAAGAGCTTGCTCTTCGCCCTTTGGCACTTTGATGCCGTCGGCCCGCGAGGGTCCACTCATCCCTCCACGCCTCGAACATCAGGGGGTGGGAGGCGTCCATCCCATTTCTCCGGTTCCGATTGCAACTTGTGATCCCGTTGACTTTCGCCCCACCGCCGCGCATATTCGTCCTTGGAGGCTCGGCCTTGTATGACTCCCTCCGCTCCGGCGTGCGGGAAGATCAGGCAAGGCGTTGCCTCCTTTTTCATGCCCCCGTTCGCGGTCCGTAGGGATCGGGGACGTAGACGATCCCGTAGCTGTCGAACTCGCGCCCGTCGCGCACGCCCCGCCCCCGGTACTGAAGGTCGGCCAGATCGGCGCCGAACATCTCCGCGATCTCGTCGCGCCGCGCCGCATCCATGCCCCGGCCGGGGAGTCGAAATCCCCAATTGACGGCGTAGATGCACAG
>JAJEAZ010000173.1 GCA_022824105.1 Alphaproteobacteria bacterium | reverse complement strand
CTCGGCCCATTGCGCGCCCGGCGATACCGTCGACCGTCTCGACCCGCCGGCCCGCTGCGTCTTCACCATGGCGATCGACGGCCGGGCCTATGCCCGCCGGGGCACCGGATTCGACACCCGCCTCACCGTGCTGGAGCGCGGTGCCGGACCCGACGTGGATGCCTTGCCCCGGACGGGTTCCGGGGTGGACGGGACGGCCCGTGCCGCCGACGCCGCCGAACTGCTGGATGCGGTGATTTCGCGGGTGCCTCCGCGCCAGCCGATCGCGCCCATTCCGGTCCCGGCCGGCCCCTCCCGCGACCTGTTCGGCAAGCCCGTTGCGCCGAAGCCCGAGAAGCGGCGCGGTCCCAAGTCGGCATCGACACCCGAGACCCGGCAGGCCCATGACTGGGGGCCGGTATCGGAGCTGGTCGTCGAGACCGGGCCGGTCGAGGCAGCCACCACCGATGCCGCTTCCTCCCCCGCCGACGCCGGCCCCTACGCTCCCTGGCGGCCCGCTGCGGTGCGCGTGCCGGGCGCGATCGAGCATCCGACACCGCTTGTGCAGTCCGCCGCCATGGCCGCCGTCCCCCATCCGGCGCCTGCCTGGCGCCCGATGCTGCCGGAGCGCATCGTCACCGACGGCCTGCTGTCCGACGCCCAGCTCGAGAGCGTCGTGCTGGCGGGGGAGGCCCATTCCCGCCATCTCGCCGCGGAGTACCGGATCGGCTCCCAGTGGGAGACCGTCCACCGCTGCCCCAAGGACGGCGAGGACAACGGCGAGGAGGTCGACACCTCCCTCACCACCCAGGAGGGCGAGACCCTGTCGGAGCCGGTGCGCTTCCGCCGGGGATGGATGCTGGGAGACGGCACCGGATGCGGCAAGGGACGCCAGGTCGCCGCCATCATCCTCGACAACCGGCTGCGCGGGCGGAAGCGTGCCCTCTGGCTATCGCAGTCCGACAAGCTGCTGGAGGACGCGCGCCGCGACTGGACGGCGCTCGGCGGGCTGGAGAGCGACGTCATCCCGCTCGGCAATTTCCGGCAGGGGATGGAGATACCCCTCGACGAGGGGATTCTCTTCGCGACCTACGCCACGCTGCGCTCGCCGTCCCGCCAGGGCCGCCCCTCGCGACTCGACCAGATCGTGGAATGGCTCGCCGGCTCATTGGACGAAGAGGATCGCCACGCCTTCGACGGGGTCATCGTCTTCGACGAGGCGCATGCGATGGCGAACGCCGCCGGCTCGAAGTCCGAGCGCGGCGAGACCAAGCCGTCCCAGCAGGGAAGGGCAGGTCTGCGGTTGCAGAACGCGCTGCCGGACGCGCGCATCGCCTATGTGTCGGCCACCGGCGCCACCACCGTGCCGGGCCTCGCCTATGCCGGCAGGCTCGGATTGTGGGCCGCCGGCGAGACGCCGTTCGACAAGCGCATCGAGTTCGTCTCCGCCATGGAAGCCGGCGGCGTCGCGGCGATGGAGGTGGTGGCGCGCGATCTGAAGGCCCTCGGTCTCTACCAGGCGAGAGCCTTGGCCTATGACGGGATCGAGGTCGGCATCCTCGAACATCCCCTCACGCCCGAGCAGCGGCGCATCTACGACGCCTATGCCGGCGCTTTCAAGGTAATCCACCAGAACATCGAGGAGGCGTTGAAGGCCACTGGCATCGTCCAGGGCGAGGACACGCTCAACAAGAATGCCAAAGCAGCGGCATTGTCAGCCTTCGAGGGCACCAAGCAGCGCTTTTTCGGCCATCTGCTGACCGGCATGAAGTGCCCCTCCACGATCCGCGCGATCGAGGCCGATCTCGCCGCCGGCCGGTCGGCGGTGGTCCAGCTGGTCTCGACCGGCGAGGCGCTGATGGAGCGAAGGATCGCCGAGGTCCCGGCGTCCGAATGGGACGACCTCAACATCGACCTCACGCCCCGGGACGCGATCCTCTCCTATCTGATGCACGCCTTCCCGGTGCAGTTGCAGGAGCCCTTCACCGACGACGCCGGCAATCTCCTGAGCCGCCCCGCCAGGGACGACGACGGCAACCCCGTCATCTGCAAGGAGGCCGAGGACCGCCGCGACGCGCTGATCGAGAAACTCGCGGCGCTCCCGCCGGTGCTGACCGCGCTCGACCAGATCGTGCAGCATTTCGGGCACGAGGCCGTGGCCGAGGTCACCGGCCGGTCGCGGCGGGTATTGCGCATTGTGGACGCGAAGGGCGAACGCCTCTCGCTCCGCAGCCGGCCGGCCTCGGCCAATCTCGCCGAGACCGCCGCGTTCATGGACGGGGAGAAGCGCATCCTCGTGTTCTCGATGGCGGGCGGCACCGGGCGCAGCTACCACGCCGACCTCTCCTGCGGGAACACCGAGCGGCGCATCCACTATCTGCTGGAGCCGGGCTGGAGGGCCGACCAGGCGATCCAGGGGCTCGGCCGCACCCACCGCACGCACCAGGCCTCCGCGCCGCTGTTCCGGCCCGTCACCACGGACGTGAAGGGCGAGCGGAGGTTCATCGCCACCATCGCCAGAAGGCTCGACAGCCTGGGCGCCATCACGCGGGGGCAGCGGGATTCGCAGACCGCGATGGGCGGCAGCGACGCGGCGCTGTTCCGCGAGAGCGACAATCTCGAATCCGACTATGCCAAAGCGGCGTTGCGCCAGTTCTACGGCGCGCTCTGGCGGGGCAGCATCGAGGGCTGGAACCTGGAGCGCTTCGAGAAGTCAACCGGGCTCAAGCTCACCTGGGAGGGCTCGCTCAAGGACGACCTGCCGCCCATGCCCAGGTTCCTCAACCGGCTTCTGGCGCTGCCCATCGCCGAGCAGAACCAGCTCTTTGCCGAACTGGAGGAACGCATCGCCGCCAACATCGAGCAGGCGATCGAGGCCGGCAGCTACGAGGTTGGGGTGGAGACCGTGACCGCCGACTCGCTCGTCATCGCCGGCCGGGAGGCGCTCTACGAGCATCCCGGCACCGGGGCTGCGACCGAGTTGGTCGAGATCGTCCGCCGCGACAGGCTTGTGCCGCTCACCGCCGAGGCCGCGCTGGAGATCGGCGAACGGGACCCCGGTCCCGATGGCAAGCCCCGTCTCGCGGTCAACGCCCGCTCGAAGCGCGCCGCCGTCATCCTGCCGGCCGCGTCGCGCATGCTGGACAATGGCGGGGTGAAGGAGCGGGTGCGGCTCATCCGTCCCGCAACCGCCGAGACCATGGCCCGGGCCGAGCTCGACGCCTCGAACTGGCGCCGTGCCGACGAGGCCGGGTGGCGGCGCGTCTGGGACGCCGAGATCGCCGGCCTGCCGTCCCACCGGGACTCGCGCTTCTGGCT
>JAJEAZ010000131.1 GCA_022824105.1 Alphaproteobacteria bacterium | reverse complement strand
CTCCCTTTCCACCGCCACCCCGTCCGCCGCCGGCGCCCCCGCCCCGGCGCCATCGCGCATCCAGGCGATATTGCCCCGCTCGGCACGGAGCGCCCGGTCGGTGACGAACGCCCGGTCCGCGCCGCGCAACGCCGCCGCAACGAGATGGCCGTCGCGCCGCAGTTCCTCCACCGCCGCCTCGACCTCGCCCACCGCATACCGCCCCGGCGCCTGGCCGAGCGCATGCGCCGCGATGTCGCCGGCCGCAAACACCGAAGACCGCTCCTCCAGATGCGCCACCGCCCGCCAGACCGCTTCATGCACCGGCAGGACGGGGCGCGCCTCCGCCTGCCTCTCCACGCGCCGGTCGCGCCGCGCCCATACCGCTGCCTCGCGGGACGGCAGGCCGGCCTCGCGGGCGCGGCGCCGCCAGATCCGGCGCAGCTCGTCCATGGCCGGCTCCGCCTTGCGACGCCGCGTATACAGCGCCGCCTGCTGCGCCCTGGCCGCGCTGTAGGCCCCGCCCCGCTTCCGGATGTCCTCCAGTATGTCCCGCCGCCGGGTCGAGAACGCCTCGCGCACCTCCTTGTCGTAGCCCGCAAGCTCGAAGCCCGGCACCGGCCCGATCATCACCGGCACGATCCCGTAGCCGAGCGCCTCCAGCCGCCGCGCCAGCTCGTTGCGGTAATGCGCCCCGATCAGCTTCTTGTTCCGGCGGATCGCCGTCGCCTCGATGCTCCGCCACTCGCCCGCGCCGTTCCGGGTCATGTTCGCCACCACGCAGTGCGTGTGCAGCTGCGGGTCGAGATTGCGGCTCGCAAGGTGCCGGAAGGTCGCCGCGATCATGCCGTGCGCCTTCACGCGCGGCCGCCTGCGGGTCTCCGGGTCCCAGCCCCGCGTCTGCAGCAGCTCCGCCTCCACACGGTCCAGCGCCGCGCGCACCGCCTCGTCATGCGCCCGGATCGCCCGCCTGTCCCCGTGCAGCAGCGCCGCCAGCGAGACCGACTTCGGCGCCGACAGCGTGATGTCCACCCCCGGACGGTGCTGGTGCTCCCCGTCGCGCAGGCGGCCGAGGCGGATATCCGTGCCCGGCACGTAGCCCTGGAGGATCGCATGGAACTTCTTCGGCGAGACATGCCGGCCCAGGCCCAGCGCCCGCGCTGCCTGCCCATGCCAGAAGCTCGCCCGGCGGTGCTCCGGGTCGCCCTTCGCGTAATAGCCGTCCTGCTCGAAATAGTGGACCGTCGAACTCGCCGACCCAATGTCCGTCACCGTCGCGACCATGACGGCATCCTACCCCGGAGGGCGGCACAGGGGCAGGCGCATCCCGGCGACGGCGGACTGCGGACCGAGCCTGCTCGCGCGCCCCATGAGCGCGCGCCGGAGCGGCTGGTGCTTGACCTCGACGCCACAGATGACCCGCTGCACAAGTACCTGTGCTTCTCGCTGTTCGAAGAAGTGCCGGACTTCGGGTGCCATCTCGACTATGATGACAATGCGGTCGCGAGCCACTCGATGGGCCGGATGGCCGGGAACAGCGGGAAGACCAAAGACTCTGATGTCGACTGGGGCAAGCACGAGACTTGCGGGGTGTACGGACGGACCGGCGCGATGTGGAAGAAGCTTGAAGTCGTCGTTCGGCTTAAGGGCTGCACCTGATCGCCGACACCCGCTGCGAGGTTCTTGTGGCCTTCGAACTGACGCAATCATCGGCGTCCGACTTCAAGGCGCTGTCCGGGATGTTGGAGGAACCGACGGATGCGGCCCGGCAGCGCCCGCGACCGATGTGCCGGACGGGCGTGCCGGTGGGTTGAATGCTCTGGACAAATCCACGCGCCATCAGCTTTCGTTCGGCATTCCAGCAGCGGGGGACATGCGATGAACGATACGGCGAATGCCTCTTCGC
This sequence comes from Alphaproteobacteria bacterium, assembly GCA_022824105.1. GTDB lineage: Bacteria > Pseudomonadota > Alphaproteobacteria > Bin95 > Bin95 > Bin95. The sequence goes on along the minus strand of JAJEAZ010000131.1, from coordinate 9,254 downwards.
AGACGAAACCAAAGCGCAAGACCATCAATTCAATAGCCAGCGACGCCATCCGCGAGGGCCTGACAAACGAGCAGGCGCTCGAAAGGGTCTTGACGGAATTCCCCTACGCCCGGACGACGAAGGCGACTATCGGCAAGTATCGCCGTATGTTGATAGACGAGGGCGAGGACGTCCCGACAGCGGCCCAGGCAAGAGCCGAAGCGGGCAGGCGAACCGCGCCGCCGCCGCGCCGGCCGAAGCGGGAGACGCCGGGCTCGTTGGCGCTGGATGCCCTGCGCGAAGGCAAGACCACACAACAGGTCATTGACACCGTCAAGGCGGAATTTCCGCAGGCCCGGATGACGAGGACCATGGTCAGCTCCTATCGTGACCGGCTGCGTGGGAGAGGCGAGGCCGTTCCAACGGCTCGGGAGGCGACTGCTGCCGCCGCGGCTGATTTCAATCTGCTTGTTGCAGATCTGGAGGACGCCAGGGCCGCCCGTGCCGCGATGGTGACAAAAGCTGAAATGGCTGCCATGGAATCCCGGCTGGCTTGGCGCATTGCCGGGGGAGCGGTTGCGGCGGGCATCGCGGCCGCGGCTGCCGTGAAGCTGCTTTCCTGAGCGAAAGGAGGAGTCGACCAGCCGGGAAACCGGGTGAGCGGAACCGGGCGGATAATGTTGTGACCCTGCGGGAAGGACAGTGGTGGCTCTCGCGATTTCACCGCCGCCTCTCCCGCTGGAAAATGACGCCGACAGGCACGGGAGCACGAAACTGCACCCAAGCGCACCAAGCACGTGCTTGCAGCATTCGCCTCCTTGGCCGGAATCGCCCCCGCAGCACCGAAGAGGACAGGCTTCTTGTCGAAGCAACGAAGCAAAACTTACGCCCTCCCCCCTGAATTGTGGCGTTATCGCACCATCCCCGGAGTAATCGGTCTTTACATTGCCTAAGGGGCTTTCCCTCTACAGACCGAATCGTTCATGTTTGATCTGCACTCATTTTGGGCGCAAATGTACCCTGAAGGTGCATTCCAAACAGTTAGGAGAATGGGGATCATGAGAAAAACCCTGCTTGCGACGACGGCGCTGGCCTGCGCCGGCGCGATGGCGACCGGCACGGCCTCGGCGGCCGACATGCTCAGCGTCGGCGTCCATGGATACATGGAACAATGGGTCGGCATGTCCAGTATCGACGGCCATGCGACCGAGGAAGGTGCATTCGACGTCCTCTCAGACGCCGAAGTCCACTTCAGGGGCAAGCTGAAGGTCGACAACGGGCTGACCTTCACCGTCGATGTCCAGCTTGAGGGCAACAACGGGGGCCTTCAGGGCGAAGAGAGCACCGGCGGTGACGGGGAAGATCACAAGCACGGAGGCACAACCAATCTGATCGACGAGTCGTTCCTCAAGATCACCGGCGATTTCGGCGATTTGCGCATCGGCTCCGAGGATCCGGTCATCTCGCTCATGCACTATGGCCACCAAGATGTCGGCGTCGGCCTGGTCGCGGGCGATACCCAGGACTGGCTCGGCCACAGCCACTACATCAACACCTACGGCTCGTTCACGGACGATGTGGGCGTCGTCTATTTCACGCCGCGGATGGAGGGCGTGCAGCTCGGCCTGTCCTACAATCCGGACTCCCGCGCCCATCAGGCCACCAACAATCAGGCTCCCAACAACGACATGGACGTCGTTGCGGTCGCCATGAACTACAAGGGCGTGGTCGGCGAATCCAGCGTGGCGTTCTCGGCCGGCCACTATATCGCCGCGACCGCCGGTGACGACGACGCCACCAAGACCAATTTCGGCCTCCGGGTCGGCATGGGCGCGTTCGGCTTCAACGCCGCCTATGCGGAAGAGGAAGACGGGATGGATGCCGACACGAAGAGCGACGTTGAAACCGTGAGCGTCGGCGCCATGTATTCGGAAGGCCCGATGGCGTTCAGCATCGGCTATGCGATGGTGGACCGCGGCGACGGCGGCGAGACCACGGCGGCCATGCTCTCGGCAAGCTACGCGCTGGCGCCGGGCGTCTCGTGGAGAAGTTCGCTGATGCAGTCCGAAGAGGGCGATGTTGACGGCTCGGCGTTCGTGACCGGCTTCAAGATCGGCTTCTGATCGGCGCGGCAATCCACACCACGGAGGAACAATCCAAACGGTTTGCCCGGCCGGCGCGACCGGTACGGGTTGAAAGGAGAAAGGTTCGATGAGAACCATGAAAAATCTGGCGCTGGCGACGATGGCCGTATCGGCCTTGGCGCTCGCTGGATGCGGCGGTGGGGGAAGCAGCGGGTCTGTTTCCACACCAACGGATCCGGTTGATCCGGTTGATCCGGTCCAAGTGGCTGCGGCGCAGTTGAACGGCTATTATGCAGCTGGCGACGCGGCGGAAGCTGCGCAAAAGGCTGCGGAAATGGCTGTCAAATACGCAGCTATGGACATGCTGACTGCCGTTGCTGTCGAGGGCGATTCCGCTGCTGCTACAGAGCGCGCCATGGCGGCGTTTGCCGCTTCCGGCGATCTGGATATGGCAATCACGGACGCCAAAACCGCCGTTGCCGCTGCGAAAGCGGCAATGACAGCGGTGGAAAGCGACGCACAGAAAGCGGCACTTGACCGGGCGATCAAGGAAATCGAAGCCGAAATCATGGACGCCGAAAAATACCGCGACGGCGCTTTGAAGACGGAAATCGCTCGCCTTGTTGGCGACGATGAGAAAATGCCAAGGGACGCGGGCTATTACGGCAAACAAGTCGCAATGGCTATCGGCATGGCGCTTGCGCCAACAAGCGATAGCGACGGTTCCGGTATGCGCGTAAATCACGGCGACGGTTCCGGGTCCGATACGGATAATCCAATGCCGCCAGAAATGGCTGGCGCAACCATGACTGCCGTTCTCTTTGAGCGCGGTGATGCGGACATGGGCGCCATGACTTGGGCGCAAATCTTCGGCGATACGAAGAAAGCGTTCGGAACAGGCAATGCCGAAATCCCTGTGGTGTCTGTCGAAGGCGAGAAACTGGCGGACCTTGCGGATACATCCACCGGCGACCCGTTAACGGCACTGGCTAGCGTTACCGATGGTCAAGCCGTCCAATACATGGGCATTACCGGACGGCTGTTTTGCGCTGGCACCGAGTGCATGGCGGAAGCGGATGACGGCGGTAACATGGTCCTGAAAGGTATGCTGTATTTCGCAGCGGCGGACGGTGTTAGCGAAGATCAGCTTTACATCATGCAGGAAGATGGTGAAGGTTACATGCAATATGACCTTTATGCTTCCTACGGGTATTGGCTGACTGCCGATGCGAACGACGCTAGCATGGTGACTCTGCAAACCTTCGCAAGCAGCGATGGGATTAACAGTCCGGCCGGGGCGATTACAACCAACGCAAACGCCGAACTTGCAGGCACAGCAACCTACATGGGCAAGGCCGCCGGTATGTCGATGATGAAATCGTTTGACCCCGATACGGGGAAAGACGAAAATCATATGTCGGCATCGTTCACGGCTGATGTAATGTTGGAGGCGGTTTTCGGCGGTAGCGCAAGCCTCAGTGGAACAATCAGCGGCTTCGATGGCGAGGCTGCTGATACAGCTTGGGAAGTCAAGCTTACCGGTGGCGACTTTGCCTCTGGCGCGTTTGAGGACGGCGTTACGGGAAGCACCGACGCGCCGGATGGTGTATGGACTGCGCAAGCCTACGGCGGTAGTGACGCCAGCGGCGAAGAAAAGCGCCCGGACGGCGTCTATGGCGGCTTCAATGCGCATTTCGCCAACGGACACGCTGCGGGCGCATACATAACCCGCAAGCAGTAGCCGGAGGTTCGCCCGAAAGGCCGTCCGGGATTGGGTTCATTTCGGACTCCTGTCATCCCGCACCGGCCACCGGAGGGGCGTTCTCACCGCCCCTCCGGCCCTTTCCCCTGACAGGCCCGCGATCCGGGGAAGTCAGCCATATGACAAGCAACGGATATATTTGCCACTTTGCCACTTTGTAAGCGGTCATGCGGGATCGGGGCGATGTTCGCCCGGTTCGCCAGCGTCCTGAGGGGGGCGCCGCGCGCATGACCCGTTTCCTCTACGCCCTGATCTTCGCCGGCGCGCTGCTGATCGTCGTCGGCAGCATCGCTTACGGGCAGGAAGGTGAGATCGACACGCGCTTCCGCGCCGGCCTGGAGGCCGTCGGGCAGGCCATGCGGCTCCCGGAGGGGGAGGAACGCGAGGCGAAGCTGGACGCTGCCATTGCGGCCTTTCACGGCATCCTGGTCGAGCGCCCGGCTCTTGTGCGCGTGCGGCTGGAGCTTGCCCGCGCCTTTTTCCTCGCGCGGGAAGACGGGCTGGCGCGCCAGCATTTCGAGGACGTGCTGGCCGGCGACATCCCGAAGCCCGTCGCTGGCAATGTGCGCCGCTTCCTGAATGCGATCCGCGCGCGCAAGCAATGGTCCGCCCGCTTCGGCATCGGGATCGCGCCGGACAGCAATATCGGCGCGTCCTCGGGCGCGCGCACCGTCAAATACTACCTGCCGTCCGGCGGCTGCCTGGACTTCGGTAACGGCTGCATAGACCTGACGCTAAACGAGCCGGCGAAGGAGGAGTCCGGCGTCGGCCTGTCGGTGTGGACGGGCGGCGAATACCAGTATCGGGTTTCTCCGCAATGGCGCCTGCGCGCGGGCGGCGATCTCTCGCGGCGCGAATACCGGGGGCACGATTTCGACCGCATGACGCTTTCCGGCTATGCGGGGCCGCGCTGGCTGATCGACGCGCGCACGGAAGCGAGTCTGCTGCTGGACGCGCGCAAGCACTGGAGCGGCGGCAAGGGCTATCACGAAGAGATCGGCCCGCGTTTCGAAGCCTCGCGGCGCCTCACAAGGCGCGTGACGGCGCGGGGCGGCATCTCCCGGCATGAGCGCCGCCACGACCGCAGCAAGACGCTGGACGGGCCGGTAACAGGCATTCATGGCGGCTTGTCTTGGACCGTCACGCCGACCTTGCGTGCGGACCTCTCGGCCGGCCTCCGCGGAGAACGGGCGCAGCGGCGGCGCTACCGCAACGAAAGCCGCTGGGCGTCGCTCGGCGCAAGCTGGGCGCTCGGCTGGGGCTTCACCGTTTCCGGGGCCGCGACGCTGCGGTGGACGGAATACGAAGGCGGCTGGGCGCCCTACACGCTCGACAACGCGCCGCGCGAGGACGAGACGCGCACATTCCGCCTCTCGGCCTACAACCGCGCCCTGACGCTATGGGGTTTCAGCCCGCGCGTTTCGCTGGTGCGCGAAAACCGCGAGAGCAATGCGCAGCTGCACGATTACGAACGCACGGGCGGCGAGCTCCAGTTCGTCCGCCTGTTCTGAGGCCCGTCACGCGGAGAGGCAGCCTCCCACCCTAACTCTCCCTCGCAAGCGAAGGAGGGGGTTAAGCAGGCAGATGGAGCCCCACCGTAATTCTTCCCTTCTCCCATCGCCATGAAATCCCCTCTCCCGCTTGCGGGGGAGGCCGGGTGGGGACCCGCCGCGTTCGGCGCGGCGGCGCGGGCACCTCACACCGGTCTGCGATGCCGCTCCGGTCCCAGCCCGGCCCCGCCCGATGAGGCGCGGCGCGCGGCGGCGGTTGCTGTTCGGCCTGCAGACCGTGCTGGGCCTGGCGCGGCGCGGGTTTTTCATTCCCCATGCGCGGGCGGACGGTGTCGCGCCGCCGGGGCCGATGGCATGGGTCGAGGCGCGCTTCGAGGCGGCCCTGCCGGCATTCATGGCGGCGATGGACGACATGGACGGGCTGGCGCCCGCGCTCGGCGCCATCGGCGGGGCGCCGCCGCCGGAGCCGCGCTGGGACCAGGACTGGTTCCCCCGGCTCGACGCCGCCATGCTCTATGCGCTTGCGCGCCGGCGCCCGCCGCGCCGCGCCGTCGAGGTCGGCAGCGGCCATTCCACCCGCTTCCTGCTGCGCGCGCTGCGGGACGGCGGCGCGGAGGCGGAGGTGACCGCGATCGATCCCGCGCCCCGCGCCGCCCTTGCCGGGACGGGCGGCCGCCTCAGGCTGCTGCGGCGCACGGTGCAGGAGGTCGGGAGGCGGCCCTTCGAGGCGCTGGAGGCGGGCGACTGGCTGGAGGAGGTCGGGAGGCGGCCCTTCGAGGCGCTGGAGGCGGGCGACTGGCTGGTGATCGATTCCAGCCATGTCGCCATGCCGGGCACGGACGTGGATTTCCTGTTCGGGCATGTCCTGCCGGCGCTGCCGCCCGGCGTGCTGCTGCATGTCCACGACATCTTCCTGCCGGACCCCTACCCGGAGGACTGGGCCTGGAGGGGCTATAACGAGCAATTGGGGGCGGCGCTGCTGATCGCCGGCGGCTGGCGCCCGGTCTTCGCCAGCCGCTACATGGCGACGCGGCACCCGGAGCGCATCGCGCGCTCGGTCGTCGCCACCCTGCCCCTGCCGCCCGGCGCCCGCGACACCAGCCTCTGGCTGCGAAAGCACGCCTGATGACCCCAGCGCCGGCAAAACTGACGGGAAAACCGTTCCGGGCCACCCCCGCAGGGGGCGAGAGCGAAACCGGGCCCGGATCGAACCGGCGCCTCGTCCGATGGGGCGGAACATACGCATCAGGTAGCTAAGGCGATATCGGCGCGACACCCGATTTGGGCTTGACGGAGGAGTTCCTACCTACTCCACGACCACCGCTGTCCCGTTCGCCGATACCATGAGCATGCTGCCGTGGTCGCCCAGGACTTCGTAGTCGAGGTCGACACCGACGACGGCGTTGGCACCGCGCGCGCTTGCCCTCCAGGGCAGGGGTAGTCGAGACGATCATGGTTCTGTCCTCTGCTCTTCACAGTAAGCGCGGTGAACGGTGCGCCCGGATTCTCAGGTTGACGAGGGCTTGACGGTCCAAGGTAGGAGTTCGTCGAGATCCCGTGCTTTTCCCGACGATTTCGGGGATATGGTACGCGACGGTGTAGAAACGCCAACGGTTGACTAACTGGACAATTATTCTATATATTTGCTGAAGAAAAGTTCAATTGAAACAGGGGTCATGCGTACAGTCGAAGCCATCAGGACGCTGGCTGAGTGGGATCGGCGCGGACGGATCGTGTTTACTCTCTCTGACTTTCGGAAGCTGTTTCCGCACCGGTCGGACAAGACGCTATCCGAGAGCCTGCGCCGGCTCGTGCATGGTGGCCTGCTGGAGCGGGCGGCGAACGGGATTTTCGTCAATCCGCTGTCGAGCCGCAGTCGCGCCGACCTTCTTGAGGAGGTGGCGTGCGCGATCCGCTGCGGCGAGTACAACTATCTCAGCCTCGAATGCGCACTGTCCGAATGGGGCGTCATCTCGCAGGTTCCCCAAGCCTATCTGACGGTCATGACCACCGGGCGGAAGGGAGTATTCGAGACGCCATACGGGACGATCGAGTTCACGCACACACAGCGAGGCGCAGCGAACATCGTGAACAACACGATCCGGCGGGACCGGCCGTTGCGGCTTGCCACGGCGCCAGCAGCCCTGCGCGATCTCCGGCGTGTAGGACGTAATCTGCATCTCGTCGATCTCGATGAGATGCAAGAGTATCTCGCTGAAGGCAGAGAGACAGCATGAGCGCCGGACATGCTTTCCAGGAACTGGCCGAGATTGCGCTTCGCGACCCGGCGCTTGCCGGGATGCGCACCATCGTCGAGAAGGAATTGCTGCACTACGACTTGCTGCGCATCCTCGACCGCGGCGACTGGCTCAACGGGCTCGCGTTTCAGGGCGGGACAGCTCTCCGGCTCTGCTATGGTGCGCCGCGGCTGAGCGAGGACCTGGATTTCTCGGGCGGCCGGGAATTTACAGCCGAGCGGATGGACGGCGTGGCTGCATTTCTGAAGAAGGAGCTTGCCGACGTCGGCATCGGGGTTGAGGTAAAGCCTCCGAAGAGCGTTGCCCCCCGCCGGGTTTCGCAAGGTGTCGGGGTGTCCACCTGGCGCATTGATGTCGAAACGGAACCCGGCCGGCGCGGCCTTCCGAAGCAGAAGATCAAGCTCGATATAGACAACGCACCGACCTACACGGGCGAGTGGCGGGAATTAGCTCAAAACTACGGCGTGTTGCGGGATCTTCGAATGCTCGTATATGTCCAGAGCCGGGAAGAGATCCTCGCAAACAAGCTTGTAGCGTTCCCGACATCGGTAGCGACACGGAATCGGCCGCGCTATCGGGACGTCTGGGACATGCGCTGGCTTGTGAGTAATGGAACGGTACTTCACACCGGTCTGGTACGCGCCAAGATGGAAGACCATCGTGCCCATCGGGCCTGGATGGAGGCTGCGGCAGCCAAAGCCGTCGGCATTGTCCGGTCGGCCAAATTTACTGCGGAAATGCGGCGCTTCCTTCTGCCGGACACTGCGAAGTCGACGCTCGATGACGTGCGATACATGGATTTCCTGGCCCGTGAGACCAGCCGCCTGATCCAGGAGGCCGACGAATGTCTGACAGAGACCGAACTGCCCACTGAAGGAGAAAACACCAGAGAACCGCCTCGGTAGGGCGACGCAAGCGAGCCCGCCAAAGAGAACGACGATCAGAGCCTGTAGCGCGCCATTCTCGACCTGCGTCACAGGATGGCCAGCCACGCAGTGATGAACGGCGTGCCAGTGCCGACGGTCTCCCGCCTGCTCGGGCATTCCAATGTTCGCGTGACCCTGCGCTATGCCCATCTCGGGGACCGCGATATCGAGCCGGTCGCCGAACGGGTCGGAACGGCCATGGCGCAGATCATGCTTGGGCCGATCCATTCAAGCTGAAGAGCAGTCCTAACTAAAGCAGCAGCAGGCGTTGCTGGACATGGCAAAGCGGGGCCTCAGGGAAGAGCGGGATGCGGTTCTGGTTGCCCATTTTGGCAGCGCGCGCGCAGCGGAGATTGCCGCCGGAACAGACCGCCGGGTGGCGGAACGCGGCATCGCGCTGTGACCTTGTCTTGCGGATGGGTCTTCGGTTCTGTGCCGGTTGACAATGTCCGCTCCGTCGTGCTCTCTTTCCGATGAAGAATGGTTTGCGAAAGCTGCGCGCTAAGCTAGGGGCGTCTTCGGAACATGGCGTTGACATTGCCGGGACTGTTCGGGCATATAATTAAGCGCCGAGCGCCGAGCGCCGAGCGCCATGAGTGCGCCCGCCGCGCGGACGGACCGCGCCCCGACAGCCGCCCCGGACTCCGCGCTTCCGAATGCGCCTTCCGGAGCCGCGCGTCCGCCTGACGCCGGGCCTGGCCGCGCGGGCCGTCCGGCGGAGCGCCGGGACCGCG
>JAJEAZ010000493.1 GCA_022824105.1 Alphaproteobacteria bacterium | reverse complement strand
GCCGGGGCAGAATGGCGGGCGGAAGCGGGCGTAGCTCAGTGGTAGAGCATCGGCTTCCCAAGCCGAGTGCCGTGGGTTCGATCCCCATCGCCCGCTCCAGCTTGGCGCCGGCCCGGGGGAGGCGATGGAATACCGCGAGATCGAGGTTGCGCCGGTCGCGGGCGCGCTCGGGGCTGAAATCGGCGGCGTGGACATATCCGGACCGCTGGCGGACGGCGTTTTCGGGGAAATCCGCCGCGCCTTTCTCGAACACCGGGTGATCTTCTTCCGGGGGCAGTCGCTGACGCCGCGCCGCCAGCGCGACTTCGCCGCCCGCTTCGGGCCGTGCAACCGTTATCCCTTCGTCGCCGGGCTGGAGGAATGCCCGGAGGTGATCCCGATCGTGAAGGAACCGGAGGAGACCTTCAATTTCGGCGGCCTCTGGCATTCCGACACCACCTATCTGGAGAAGCCGCCGCTCGGCACGCTGCTCTACGCCGTCGAGACGCCGCCGCATGGCGGCGACACGCTGTTCGCCAACACCAAGCTCGCCTATGACGCGCTTTCGGACGGCATGAAGGCGGCGCTGGCCGGGCTCCGGGGCCTTTCCAGCGCGAAGATCCGCTACGCCGACGGCGGGCGGTCCGGGCAGTTCAGCAAGTTCAAGGGCGCGATGGCCGCGACCGGCCTCGACAAGGAGGAGGTGCTGGAAGCCTGGCATCCGGTGGTCCGCACCCATCCCGACACGGGCGAGAAGGCGCTCTATGTCAACCGCGCCCACACGGTCCGTTTCGAGGGCTGGACCGAGGCCGAGAGCCGGCCCTGGATCGACTGGCTCTGCGAGCATATCGCGCGGCCCGAGTTCACCTGCCGGTTCCGCTGGGAGCCGGGCTCCGTCGCGCTCTGGGACAACCGCTGCACGCACCATTTCGCGCTGAACGACTATCACGGCCATCGCCGCCACATGCACCGCTGCACCATAGAGGGCGACCGGCCCTCCTGAGGCCGAGTCCCCGATGCTACGCCGTGCAGTCGCGTATGAAATCGTGCGGCAGGCAATGTCGGGACGGACAAAACCCGTTGTGATGCGCTGCGAAGCGGATGGCGGCAGGCCGCTCGAAGTGTTCTGCAAGCTGTCGGCGGGCTGCGAGGAAGGAGTATTGAATCTGGCGCGGGAAGCCGTGGCGGCCTGCCTGGCGGCCGATCTGCAACTGCCGGTGCCTGCGCCGTACCTCGTCGAGATTCCGCCAGAGCTTGCATCGGTCGCGACAGAACCCGATGTCGCGGTGCGGCTGGCGGCCAGCACACCCGTCGCTTTCGGCTCCTTGAGGGCCGCAAGCCAGTTCGGTGTATGGACCGCAGGCCATCGGGTGACCGAAGCCATGTTGCCGCATGCGTTGGGAGCGTTCGTCTTCGACGCCGTCATCGACAATGCCGACAGGAGACTGTCCAATCCGAACTGCCTCGTGGCGGGAGATTGCATTCGGCTTATCGACCACGAATTGGCGTTCCCTTCGATGGCGAATATCCTGAATTGGCAAGCGCCTTGGCGTCCCGACGGTCTCGGATGGATGAACGGCCACATCTTCTTCGCAAGCCTCAGAAGGCGCAGCCTCGACTTCGGCCCTTTGCGGAAGCTGTGGGACGCGCTATCTGATATGCGCCTGCGGGAGTACCGAAACGCCATTCCGCCGGAATGGAGCGAGGCGCTGCCGGCGGTCGACGCCGCAATCGACCGGGTTCGGAGCGCCAGGGACAATATCGACGGCATCATCTCCGAGGCAAGGCAGGTGCTGCAATGACCGGAAAACAAGCCTACAGCTACACCATATTGCGCTATGTCCACGATGTCGTGTCGGGAGAAGCGCTCAATGTGGGTGTTGTCGTGCACATGTCGGCCTCGCAAGAGGTCCGGATGCGGACGAACAAGACCATCGGCCGCCTGCGAGGGGCGTTTCCCGACCTCGACCGGCGCGCCTTTGTCTCGGCTATGGAGGCTGTCGACCGGAGTTTCCGGACCGTTGCGGGTCGCTTGACGACAGAATTCCGGCTCGACGGAATTAGCGATGCGCGCAGCCTCGCCCTTGCCGTGCTGCCCGCCGACGACAGCGCCTTGCAGTGGTCGTCGGCGGGAGCAGGGTTCACGGACGATCCCGCGAGGACATTCGAGGAGCTCTACGAACGCTACGTCGCCCGATATGCCGCCGGGACAGTCAACCGCCGGACGGACGAGGAAATCTGGCGGCCGGTTCGCGACGGGCTGGCGAAACGCGGGATCGACGCGCCGTTCGGATCGAAGACAGTGGCCGGCGCGCACGACAGGATCGAGTTCGGCCGCGCATTGAAAAACGGTCGCTGGCATGCTTATGAGCCGTTGTCGATGGACCTCGCGGACGCCGACCGCATCAAGGACAAGGCCCGCAGGTGGCGCGGCCATCTCGCGGCGGTCGCCGAAGGGACAAGCGAACAGGTCGATTTGCATTTCCTGTTGGGCCGCCCACAGAACGCGATGCTCAATGACGCTTACGAGACAGCAAAGGCGATTCTCCAACACGCGCCGTTTGCCAAGGAGGTTGTCGATGAGGACAATGTCGATGACCTTGTCGCGTCGATAGAACAAGAATATCGCGACCGGCCCTCCTGAGGCCCCTGCCCCGTCGTAACTTCCGGAGACTTCATGAACAGCAAGACCGCGCCGGACGGCGCGCCGAAGATCGCGATTGTCTGCGCCGGGGCCGTCGGCTCGCATGTCGGCGGGCACCTGACGAAGGCCGGTTATGCGCCGATCCTGGTCGATTTCTGGCCGGAGCATGTGGAGGCCATGCGCCGCGACGGGCTGAAGCTCACCGGCATGACGGAGGCCGAATGCTTCACCCAGCCGGTCGAGGCCTGGCACATCACCGAGCTGGAGCGGCTCTCGCGCGAGCGCCCGGTCGATATCGCGTTCGTGTGCGCCAAGTCCTACGACACGGTCTGGGCCACGGAGATGATCCGGCAATATCTGGCGCCGGACGGCTTCGTCGTGTCGCTCCAGAACGGCATCAACGAGGAACGGGTGGCCGGCGTGGTCGGCTGGGGCAAGACGATGGGCGCGATTGCGAGCCTGATCGCGGTGGAACTGCACGGTCCCGGCGAGGTGCGCCGCAATGTGCAGCTCGGCGGCGAGCGGCACACGGTCTTCCGCGTGGGCGAGCCGCACGGCCGGATCACGGACCGGGCGCGGCTGGTCGCCGACATGCTGGGCCATGTGGACAGCGCCAAGGCGACCTCGAACCTCTGGGGCGAGCGCTGGTCGAAGCTGGTCATCAACTCGATGCGCAACCCGATGTCGGCGGCAACCGGCCTCGGCGGCAACGATGCGGACCGGCTCGATTACACCCGCCGGCTCGCCATCCGCATTGCCGGCGAGGCGATCCGCATCGGGCTCGCGCACGGCTTCACCCTGGAGAAGCTCTACGGCATGGAGCCCGAGCGCGTCGCCCAGGCGGCGGAAGGCGGCAATGAGGCGATGACCGAGATCGAGGAGGTGCTGGAGCGCAACGCCCAGGGCCGCTCGGGCGGCCAGCGCCCCTCCATGGGGCAGGACATCCAGAAGGGCCGGCGCACCGAGATCGACTATCTCAACGGGCTGGTGGTGGACTATGGCGAGCGCCTCGGCCTGCCCGCCGACGCCAACCGGGCCATCGTCGAGGTGGTGAAGCGCGTCGAGCGCAAGGAAATCGCCCCCGCCCCGGAAAATGTCCGGCATATCTGAGGGACAACCGGTGGCGCCGGCGGCCGAACGGCGCATAATGCCGCCCGACGGGAGGAGCCGCTTTTCATGCCGGACAGCGCGGATACCGTTCAGGGCGGTCTGACCTGGAGAGTTCTGAGGCAGGTGTTTCCGGTCGCGCCGTCGCTTCGGCGCGAGCATTGGGACCTGCTGTCCGGAACCGGAGTCGAGGAGTCGCAGAGAAGCGACGACGAGATCTTCTACGGGTCCCTGCTGCACAAGCTCCGGCGCGATGTCGGGTTCATAATTGATCTGGACCGGCGATTCCTCGGCTCGAAAAAGAAAAAGGACCAGGAAAAGGCCTTTACCTATCGCGCGGGGAGGTGGTTGTTCCAGCAGATCCCCGATCTCCTCGACTATGACGACATTCTCGACGCGCCGCCGGGCCTGTTCGGCGAAAACACCGCCGAGCGCGGCCTGCGCGATCTCATTGCGGAAATGCGGCGGGTCGAACGGCAGGCGAAAGCCGACCGTGCGCCGCGTGTCGAAGACCGCTGGAAATCGGCCGCCGCGGAACTGCGGGCTCTTCTCGACGAGCTGGACCGCCCGACGCCGGAGGCGGTCGAGCGGATCGAGGCCGCCACGCAGACGCTTCTGGAGGCCGGCAGGGAGATCCGGAATCTGGCGGCGGAACTGGAGCGCAGCCGCGACGGCCTCCGTGTCCTGCTGGAGCCGTTTTCCGACCGCAGGAACGCCGCCCGGATTCTGGAGCGCCTCGACTCGCTGGATGTCCCGCAAGTGGTGGAGCTCGCCGCACTCGCGCTCGAGACCCGCGGGCCTCTCGCTGAGCTGGCCGGCGCGGAAACCGGGCTGGCGGCGAAGGAGAAGGCGTTCGAAAAGCTGCGGGCCGAGGGCGCGCCCTGGGCCACGATCGCAAGGCAGGCGGATGCTCTGGCGGAACTCGAAGCGGAAAAGGACCGCCAGCTTGCGGTGGTGGAGACGATCATTGCCCGGATGGCGGCAGTTTCGACGGCGGTCGAGGCCGGGGAGCCGGACCCCGGACCCGCACCGCGGCCTGCAAAGCGGCGAAACCGGACGAAGCCCGCGGAAGAGGCGCCCGCGCCGCCGCAGGACCGGGCTGCGCCAGGCGGGGACCGCTGCTCCGGCCCCGGCATGGTCCTGCCGGCGACGTGGAAGGAATTTCCGGCCTGGTGCGGGGCGCATCTGGCGGACCGCCTGATCTTGTCTCCGAGAGCCCGCAACACGATAAAGAAGACGCAGTACGAAGACGTCGAAACGGCGGCGAAATGCCTGCTGTGGCTCGCTGGCGACTATCGCCGGGCGAGGCTGGACGGCGCGGGCGACCATCTTCGCGGTGCGATCGAATCCGGGCTTTGGAACGACCGCTGCGGCGGCGATTCGTTCCCGTTCGACTGGAATGGCAGGCGCGTCGAGGTCGAATGGCATGTGAAGAATGGCGGCAACACGACCGACCCGGCCCGCTGTCTGCGCATCTACTATTTCTGGGACGAGGCCGACGAGCGGGTCGTAGTCGCCAGCATGCCGGACCACATCCCGAACGGCGCGGTCTGACACCAACGGCAGCGGGTATCGGCCGGCAAGCCTTCCGCATCGCCGCGGACGGCGCGCCGGCTCCCGCGCCGCCCTGCAGGGACGTGTCAATGGAATGTCATGGAGTGTCGTAACAGCCCAGGAGGGGGTTGACGGTGGAATCGAAAAATGAGTCAACCTGTGGATGCGTCGTTCCGAGCCGTTTGACCCGTTGAGAGTGTCGGGGTCCGAGACTTCCGGGCAGAAGATTGCGCGTCTTGAGTTGGAGAACGGATTGCTTCGAGAGGAGACCGCGTGGCTTCGAGAGGAGACCGCGTGGCTTCGGGAGCAGAACGCGCGGCTTGGTGATCGGATCGGGGAACTGGAGCGCCGTCTTGGTCTGAACAGCGGGAACAGCGGCAAGCCGCCGTCGAGCGACGGGTTGCAGAAGCCTGCATCGGAGCGCCGCACACGGAGCTTGCGGGGCAAGACGGACCGCCAGCCGGGGGGTCAGGCGGGGCACAAGGGTCATACGCTTTGCCGGACATCGTTCCCGGACCGGGTAGAGGAGCATGTTCCGGAGGTATGCCGGGGCTGCGGGGCGTCTTTGTCGGGAGCGGTCTTTGCGGAGGCGCCGGTTGCGCGCCAGGTGTTCGACCTTCCCGAGCCCCGTCCGCTGGAAGTGACGGAGCATCGCGTGC
>JAJEAZ010000041.1 GCA_022824105.1 Alphaproteobacteria bacterium | reverse complement strand
ATAATGCATAATCGGCACTTGCTGTCAACAGATAAAGTCATATTTACATGGGTACAATCAATGGCCCAAAAGCCCGAAAAAATCCCGCCAGGTCACTGACTTGGCTCGAATGTCAGCTGGGATTCAGGGGGAACTTCGGCCTAATGGAGGACGTCGCCGCAGGGGGCGTCGCCGAGGCGGAACTCGCTGCCTGGCTCAGGTCACGCCTCGCAAGCCCATGACGACCGGCCGAGTACCGGCCTCTGCAGCACAAGTTCACCAATCTGCGTGAACAAGACCAGATCAGGTCTCGTGCGTGCTCACAGGCCACGGACGATCTGAATTCGGTCGACGAAGTGATGTCCGGTGCAACCCGGGCCAAAGCACTCGGCACAGTTGGCCGCCATGTCGCCACCTGGCGTTCCAACCCTACCGGTGACGTGCCTTGCGGCACAGCTGGAATGGACCGGCCATGGTGTCGATGCGCGTGGTACGGCGCGGTCCTGCGAGACATCCTGGAGCCGATCCCCTGGAGGGGCGGTGGCTGCGGGCAGGACAAGGGAATTGTATCAATGGCTGGTGCGGCGATTTCGGCAAGGCGGGCTGGCGAACTGCGTCCTGGTGCTGCCGTTCCTTCCGCCCGTGCACCGCCTCACCAGGCCGCCAATCCAACCCCGGTGCTTCCCCGGTATCGGTGCCAGCCCCAATCGACTGTTTCTCCCGACAGCACATGGCACCTGATCCGGCGCGCAGGCCGCCCGGGGTGCCTTGCCCGACCGTGCTTCCGACGCGACCGACCGCGCTACGCTCGCCCGGCTGTCGGCAGCGTGACCGTCGCACGCAGTCCGGCCCGTGCACGGTTTGCGAGTACGATGTCCCCTCCATGGCCGCGCACGATGCTGCGTGCGATGGCAAGTCCGAGACCGCTGCCACCGGTGGCACGACTGCGCGAGGTCTCGAGCCGCACGAAGGGCTCGAACACCCGCTCGAGATCGGCCTCGGGAATCCCCGGGCCCTCGTCCTCGATGACGATGCGGATGTCTTCCTCGCCGGGCTCGATGCGCACGAGCACCTGTCCCCCGTAGGCGGACGCGTTTTCCAGCAGGTTGCGCAGCGCCCGGCGCAGCGCCGCCGGCCGGCAGGCCACGAGAACGCGGTCAGCGTCCATGACGCCGATGGCGTGTCCGAGCTCTTCAAGATCGGTGGCCAGGCTGTCGACCAGTGCCTGGAGGTCGACCTGCCGCGTTTCCTCCTGCCGCATGTCCTCACGAATGAAGGCGAGCGTATCCTCGGTCATCCGCTGCATCTCGTCGAGCGCGGCGAGAATCCTCGATCTGGTCTCGGCGCTTTCGACAAACTCGGCGTGCAGCCGCATGCTCGTGATCGGCGTTCTCAGATCGTGCGAAACGGCGGCCAGCATCGCCGTGCGGTCGCGGACGTACCGGTCGAGCCGTGCGCTCATGAGGTTGAACGCGCGCACCGTCTCGCGGGTCTCGACCGTCCCCGCTTCGGGCAGGTCCTCCACCGTCTCTCCGCGGCCGAGACGTCCGGCCGCCGCAGCAAGGGCTCGCATGGGCCTTGCAATCCGTCGTCCCATGAAGACCGCCACCGTCGCTATTCCCAGCGCCGAGAGCAGAAAGACCGCCATGAATGCCGCACCCCGGCCGGGCGCGCCGGGTGGCGGTCTCACCGCGCAGTTGAGCCAGCGTCCGTCGGCGAGGGCCACCGATGCCGTGAACCAGTCGGGGGTCCAGTGTCCCCGACCGCCTCCATGCCGGTCTCCGTCGCGATCATGATCATCATCGTCATCATCATCGTGGTGATGGTCGTGAGGATCGTCTTCGTCCAGGTACCGGGTCCACAGCGGCGCGACCCGGACCCGCCCCGGCCCGACACCGAAAGCGGCAGCGAGCCGGTCCGCAATGGCTGCCGTCCGCCTTGTCGTGCCGGTCTCGGCCACGACGGGCTGGTCGGTGAGCGAGAACCGCACGAGCTCGGTGGTTGCCGCCGCGATGACCTCATCGTGCAGGTCCCGCGGCGTGTCCCCAAGCAGCCGCGCGACCGTCGCCGTACGCAGGACGGCATTGTCCCGGTATGCGTGGCGCAGTGCTTCGATCCGTTCCCAGGCAAACAGCGCGAAGGCGACGCCCTGAGCGAGAGCGAGTGCGAGCAGAAGCAACAGGCTGAGCTGCCCGGCGAGGCTCTTCGGAACCAGCCTCATCCGCGGTCCACCTCGCCCGAAAACCGGTAGCCGCCACCCCACACCGTGGCGATCAGCACCGGGTTCTTCGGGTCACGCTCGATCTTGCGGCGCAGTCGGCTGACCTGGTTGTCGACCGCGCGGTCGAAGGGTGCTGCACTCCGGCCGCGTGTCAGGTCGAGGAGCTGATCGCGGGAAAGAACCACTCCGGGACGCTCCAGGAGCGCAATCAGCAACCGGTATTCGCCCGAGGACAGGGGCGTCACCACCCCCGACTCGTCCACCAGCTCGCGACGCCTGCCATCGAGGGACCAGCGGTCAAACCGGTAACTCCCGGCCGGAACGGGTTCCCTGTCGGGCGGCAGGCTGTGCGCACGCCGGATCACCGCCTTGATGCGGGCGAGCAGTTCGCGAGGGTTGAACGGCTTGGCGACGTAGTCGTCAGCCCCGACTTCCAGCCCGACGATACGATCAGTCTCTTCCCCCATCGCTGTCAGCAGGATCACCGGGATGCGCGTCGTCTCTCGCAGGTGCCGGCACAGCGAGAGGCCATCCTCGCCAGGCATCATCACGTCGAGCACGACAAGATCCACCGCCGCCACACGCAATGCCTGACGCGCGGCGGCCGCGCTTTCCGCGGCTGTCACGCGCAGACCATGGCGCTCCAGGTAGCGCGCCAGCGGCTCCCGGATGTCGCGGTGGTCGTCGACAACAAGCACATGCGGGGATGCGTCCATGCGACGGAGTTTACGCACCTTCCCGCGGGCCGCACGAAAAGATTGTAACAATCTGTGTCACGAAACCGCCGTGGCATGTCGGGTGACACTTCCGCCCGGCACAGGACAAGGTTCTGCGACACCCGGTGCCCATATTCGGACCATCCACCGATACCCGATGGATCAACCAAGCCGGGAGAGATGAAATGAATGCGAGGACGAAGAAACTGACCGCCATCGGTGCCGCTGCTGTCCTGGGCGTCGCGGCAATAGCGGGCGCGAGCTACGCCGGCCACCGCTATGGCGGCCACGGCATGGGTTTCCTTGACAAGGGACAGCTCGCCGTCTCGGCGATGGAAATGTTCGACTCCATTGATGCCGACAGCGATGGCAAGCTCACCCAGGCCGAGATCGACCAGGCGCGCAACGACCGCCACGCGGCACATGATGCCAACGGTGACGGGGACCTGAGCCTGCAGGAGTTTGCCGCGCTCTGGCACGAAACCACGCAGCCGCTTACCGTGCGCGCCTTCCAGATGCTCGATACCGACGGCAACGCGATCATCAGTCGTGCCGAGTTCGATCGGCCACTCGCCGACATCGTGCGGCGGCTGGATCGCAACGGCGACGGCGGCCTCTCGATGAAGGACCATCGCCGTCACGGCCGCGACTGGGACGACGACTGACGCAAAGCCATGCCAATTCGCCGGAAACGGCCTTTGCCGGGGCGCACTCCCGTGCTCCCCGGCTGGCCGGATCGTGACGATTGGGAACCGGACCCGAGTGCAGCCTGCCGGTCGCGGTCGAGGGCCCCGGACCCGGCCCCTGCGTGGCCGACGAGGCGGCAGGAACTGACGACGTGCCCGGGTACCTCGTTTCGGGGACGGGCGTCAGCGGCCTGCCGACGCCGCGCCCGGCACCCGTGTCAGGCGTATGGCAGCCGAACTTTCGTGGACGGGCAGTGTGATGTACCCGAGGACGGGCGCGTGCTCACCGTGTCAGGATCTCACGGGCGGACGATGTTGTGTTCGGGCCCGAGCGGGAACCCCGTGATGTTTCGGGAACCGTCGGCGGTCACCACCAGGATATCGTGTTCCCGGTATCCGCCGGCGCCGGGTTCGCCCTGCGGGATGGTGATCATCGGCTCCATCGACACCACCATGCCCTCCTCGAGCACGGTGTCGATGTCCTCGCGCAACTCCAGCCCGGACTCACGGCCGTAATAGTGGCAGATGACCCCGAAGCTGTGGCCGTAGCCGAAAGTGCGCCGGTCAAGCACGCCGTGGTGGTCACAGAGCCGGTTGAGTTCCCCCGCGATGTCCCGGCACCGTACCCCGGGCCGGATGAGCGAGAGGCCGAGATGATGCACCTCGAGGTTGATGGACCAGTACCGCAATGACGCCTCATCGGCATGGCCGAGGAAGAGCGTACGTTCCAGTGCCGCGTAGTAGCCGGCAATCATCGGAAAACAGTTCAGCAGCACGATGTCGCCAACGCCGACCTGCCGCGTCGTGACCGGGTTGTGCGCACCGTCGGAGTTGATGCCGGACTGGCACCACGACCAGGTGTCGCGAATCTCGCTGTCGGGTCGCGACCGCGCGATCTCGCGCACCATGGCATCGGTTCCGGCCAGCGTCACCTCGTGTTCGGCGACGCCATCGGCCAGCGCGGCCCGACAGGCCTCTCCACCGAGGTCGGCGATGCGGGCAGCCTCGACAATCAGCCCGATCTCCTCGGCCGACTTGATCATTCGCAGCTGCATGAGCGGCCCGGCCACGTCGACCAGCTCGGCCGGAGCCAGGGCGTCGGCGAGCTTGCGGTGCCCGGCAACGGAAAGGTGATCGAATTCCACCCCGACCCGGCCGGCGGTGCCGACGAGCGAACGGGCGCCGTCGTAGAAGGTATCCTGGCGCCAGTCGGTGTAGCTCAGCACCGCACCGGTTCGCCGCCACGGATGACCGAAGTCGACGAGCGGCGCCAGCACTGTCGAGCTCTCCGCGGTCACAACCAGCCCGAACGGCCGGCCGAAACTGCAGTAGAGGAAGTCACTGAAGTACAGGATGCCGTGCATGGAGGTCAGGACGACGGCAGCGAGATCATGCTCCGCCATGACTGTCCTCAACGCCGACAGTCTCCGGGCCATCTCGGCCTCGCTGAACGTACCGGTCACCCGGTCACCATTCTCGATGATCTCGAAGTCTTTCGCCGTTCCCATCGCCGTCACTCCCGTCCGTTCCGCGGCTGGTTCGGCATGGTCCAACCCCCGGGGCACTGCAAGCGTTGTCTCCTGTCCGGGATCCGGCGTTACGAACCCCGATCCCGGGCGTGTCCGTAACCGCCGGCTCCGCTGGTGCGGATGCTGACCACGTCGCCGCGCACCAGTGTGCGAATTTCCTTCGAGCCGAGGCGTTCGGCATTGCCGTGGGGATTGAGCACGGTTTCTCCGAGCGCCCCGGGCTCGCCGCCGAACACGCCCCAGGGCCGGCTTTCGTGCCGGTCGCCAAGCAGCGTGAGCACGCCTTCGCCGGCCAGCAGCTCGATGTCCTTGCGCAGGCCCATGCCCCCTCGGTGGCGGCCCGCACCGCCGGTGCCGTCAAGCAGCTCCAGCCGGCGGATCAGCACCGGCGTATTGGTCTCGTGCACCTCCACCGGGATGTTCGAGCAGTTCATCACGGGGCTCAGCCCCTCGGGCCCGTCGCTGTCCGCCCTGCCGCCATAGCCCGCCAGGATGAGGTCGTAGAAGACGTAGGGCTTGCCCGTGCGGTCGTCGATGCCGCCGATATTGGGGTTGGACCAGTGGCTGAAGGCGCCCATCGCGCGCTCCGGCATCGCCCCGGCCATCGCGCCGTTGATGGTGTCGAAAATACGGACCTGCAGCGCAGCCCGGCCGCCCGACGGGGCGGGGAAGTTCGGATTGAAGAAGCTACCTTCCCGCGCAACCAGCCTTATCGGGCGCATCGCGCCCGCATTCTGCGGGCTGAACGGGTCGCAGAACACCTTGACCGCGAAATAGGTGTAGGCGCGGGTGTAGTTGATGTAGCTGTTGATCGCGGCCGGCACCTGGTCCGAGGAGCGGGAGAAATCGACCGTCACCTCCGCGCCCTCCGGACCCTCGGCGAAGGTGATGTCGACGCCGAAATGGATCGGCGCCGTGCCGGGGCCGTAATCGTCCATCCGGTCGTCGAAGCTGTAGGTGCCCGGCGGCACCCGCGCCAGCGCGGCGCGCATGCGGGCCTCGCTGCGGTCGAGAATGTCGTCGAAGGCCCGCTCGACAACGGGCCGGCCGTGGTCCCGGAAAAGCTGGCGGAAGCGCTCGGCTGCCGTCAGGTTGGCGGTGTGCTGCGCCATCACGTCGCCGCGCACCTTGTCCGGCACGCGGGTGTTGGCGAGCACCATCGAGAGGATGTCCCGGTCGATCTCGCCCTCCCGGCAGAAGCGCACGGGCAGGATGCGGAAGCCCTCCTGGAAGGACTCGGTCACGCCGTGGACCTTCTGCGAGCCGGGCGCCGCGCCGCCCACATCCATCTGGTGGGCCGAGGCCGCCACATAGCCCAGCAGCTCCCCTCCCTCGAACACCGGCATGACCTGGAAGAAATCCGGGAAATGGCCGGAGCCCATCCAGCTGTCGTTCATCAGGATGCTGTCGCCGGGGCGCAGCGTCTCCGGCGGATAGACCTCGGTCGCATGGCGAATGACGAAGGGCATGGAGCCCAGATGGCCCGGCGAGAAATTGCCCTGCGCGATCATCCGGCCCTTCGCATCGAACACGGCCGTCGAAAAGTCATCGCCTTCCCGGACCGCCTCGCTGAAGGCCGTGTGCCGCATGGTGGTGCCGAGCTCCTCGGCGATGGACACGACCGAGTTCCAGATGACGGTAAAGGTGATGGGGTCGATGGACGTCCCCGCCGCCCTGCCGCCGCTGCACGGGCCGGCGGCGGCGGGCCCGGCCCGGTCTTCCGGTTCCTCTCCGGGCGCCGCCCGTTCGACGTCGATCGTCAGGTGGCCGCCCGGCCCGAGCCGCGCGCAGTCGCCCGGCGGGATGACGGTCGTCGCCTCGGCGTCCTCCACGATGGCCGGCCCCTCGATGACGACATCCGGGCCGATGGCCTCGCGCCGCCAGACCGCCGTCTCCGTCATGCCGCCCGCCTCGGGGAACCAGGCCCGCCTCATGCCCGGCGGCTCGCCGGTCGGCCGCGCGCCGGCTTCCAGGGCGGAGACGTCCCGCGAGCCGGGCACCACGGCCGCCAGCGCCCAGTCCACGCCCTCGACCGCGCTTGCCGGGTCTTCCGTGCGGTAGCGGGCCTTGTAGGCCGCGCGGAACGCCGCTTCGCAGGCGTCGATATAGCCCTCGCCGATCGGGCCCGCCGGCAGGTCCACATGGATTTCGAAGCCCTGGCCCGTATGCCGCATATAGGCAAAGCGCCGGAACTCCGGCTCCGATGCTTCCGGCAGGCGGGCAAGGTCCTCCTTGAGCCGCGCCTCCAGCCCGGCATAGATGGCCGCGATGTCCCCGGGCGCCGCCTCGTCCAGGGGCAGCAGGCGGGTGACGGAAGCGTCCAGCCGGCTCTCCGCCGCCAGCATGCCGACGGCCGAGCCGACGCCGGCGGCCCTCGGCACCACGACCTGCCGGACGCCCAGCCTGCGCGCGATCCGCGCCGCATGCAGCGGCCCGGCCCCGCCGAACGCCACCAGCGCGTATTTGCGGGGGTCGCGGCCGCGCTCCACCGAAACGACGCGCAGCGCGTGCTCCATGTTGCCGGTCGCGACCAGGTGGACGCCCCAGGCGGCCTCCGCCGCCGATAGGCCGAGCGGCCCGGCGACATGGCTGCTGAGCGCCGCCTCGGCCGCGGCCGGGTCGAGCGCCATCGCGCCGCCGTTGAAATAGGCGGGGTTGAGATAGCCGAGCGCCAGGTTCGCGTCCGTCACCGTTGGCCGCAGGCCGCCGGTGCCGTAGCAAGCGGGGCCGGGGTCCGCACCCGCGCTCTCCGGGCCCACCCGGATGGCGCCGTCCACGGCCGCGGCGATGGAGCCGCCGCCCGCGCCGATCTCGATCAGCTCCACCGCCGGCACATTGATCGGCAGGCCGGAGCCCTTCTTGAACCTGACCGGATCGACCTCGAAGACGGGCGCAATCGCGGGCTCGCCGTCGTCGATGGCCCCGAGTTTCGCCGTGGTGCCGCCCATGTCGAAGCTGAGCACGCGGTCCGCGCCGATGTCCCGGCCGATCCGCCCCGCCAGCAGCACGCCCGCGGCCGGGCCGCTCTCGACGATGCGCACGGGGTATTCGCCCGCCAGCGCGGGCGAGACGAGCCCGCCGTTCGACTGCATGATGGAAAGCCCGGCCGTCGAGCCGGCAGCCGCGAAATCCTCCGCCAGCCGCCGCACATAAGCGCCGACCAGGGGCTTCACGAAGCTGTTCGCCACCGTGGTGTTGGTGCGCTCATATTCCCTGAGCTTCGGCGAGACATCGACCGACAGGCTGAGCGCCGCATCCGGCAGGCGCGCGGCGACGGCCCTGCCGACGGCCCGCTCATGCGCCGGGTTGGCATAGGCGTGCAGCAGCGCCACCGCGACCGCCTCGTAGCCGTCCTCCGCGATGCGCTCCAGCACCAGCGCAAGCTCTTCGGCGTCGAGCGGCTCCAGCACCTCGCCCTCGAAGCTCACCCGCTCCCGCACCTCGAAAATCCGCTCGCGGGGAATCAGCGGGTCCGGCTTCAGCATGTGCAGGTCGTAGGTCTCGTAGCGCTTCTGCCGGCCGAGGATGAGCACGTCGCGGAAGCCGCGCGTGGTGATCAGCGCCGTCTTCGCCCCGCGCCGCTGGATGATCGCGTTGGTCGCGACCGTCGTCGCGTGGAGAAGCTGCCCTATGCCGGCGGGGCCCGCTCCGGCCTTTTCGAGCAGCACCGGCAAGCCGTTCCGGACCGCTTCGGACGGGTCGGCGGGCGTGGAGGGAACCTTGTGGACCGCAACGCGGCCCGTCTCCTCGTCGCGGAGCACGAAGTCGGTGAAGGTGCCGCCCACATCGACGCCGATCCGGTACGGGGCTCCATTGCCTGTCATGGCGCGGAAGCCGGCGCCGGTCAGCCGATGCGGGCGGTCATGCCGCCATCGACCGGCAGGTTGACGCCGGTGATGAACCGGGCCTCGTCGGAGGCGAGGAACAGGGCGGCATGGGCCGTGTCCCAGCCGGTCCCCATCTTCCGGTTCAGCGGAATCTGGGCGTCGCGGGACGCGCGGACCTCTTCGGCGGAGACGCCGCTCCTGCGGACGCGGTAGCCGATGGAGATGGGCGTGTCCATCAGGCCCGGCATGATGACATTGCAGCGGATGCCATAGTCCCAATTGGTGCTGGCGAGCATGTG
>JAJEAZ010000407.1 GCA_022824105.1 Alphaproteobacteria bacterium | reverse complement strand
CGCAGCTAACGCATTAAGCACACCGCCTGGGGAGTACGGCCGCAAGGTTAAAACTCAAAGGAATTGACGGGGGCCCGCACAAGCGGTGGAGCATGTGGTTTAATTCGAAGCAACGCGCAGAACCTTACCAGCCCTTGACATTGGCGTCGCGGTTTCCAGAGATGGAGACTTTCAGTTCGGCTGGACGCCGGACAGGTGCTGCATGGCTGTCGTCAGCTCGTGTCGTGAGATGTTGGGTTAAGTCCCGCAACGAGCGCAACCCCTATCCTTAGTTGCCATCGGGATGGGCCGGGCACTTTAAGGAAACTGCCGGTGACAAGCCGGAGGAAGGCGGGGATGACGTCAAGTCCTCATGGCCCTTATGGGCTGGGCTACACACGTGCTACAATGGCGGTTACAGCGGGCAGCGACGGGGCGACCCCGAGCGAATCCCGAAAGGCCGTCTCAGTTCGGATTGCACTCTGCAACTCGAGTGCATGAAGTCGGAATCGCTAGTAATCGCGGATCAGCATGCCGCGGTGAATACGTTCCCGGGCCTTGTACACACCGCCCGTCACACCATGGGAGTTGGTTTGACCCGAAGCCGGTGCGCCAACCCGCAAGGGAGGCAGCCGACCACGGTGAGGTCAGCGACTGGGGTGAAGTCGTAACAAGGTAGCCGTAGGGGAACCTGCGGCTGGATCACCTCCTTTCTAAGAACGCCAGGTCCGGCCCCGGACCCGGGCTCCCTCGGGAGTTCCGGATGCGGGGTTTCGCAAGACGGACCGGGCCGAAAACAGCCGGCCGGAAGACGCCGCCGGCGCCTCCCTTCCCGACACCCGTCCCGGGCCTGTAGCTCAGTCGGTTAGAGCGCACCCCTGATAAGGGTGAGGTCGATAGTTCAAATCTATCCAGGCCCACCACTTGTCCGGCGCTCGCCGGCCGCACGGTCGTGCATCCGCCGCCGCAAGGCGCGGAGGTGCCCGGGCAGGGGCCGTAGCTCAGTCGGGAGAGCGCCTGCTTTGCAAGCAGGAGGTCGTCGGTTCGAGCCCGTCCGGCTCCACCAGGTTTCAGGAGGCAGGCCCTGGCCCGCCTCCAGCGGTTCGCCTGTCCGGCAAAAGCCGGGCAGTGCTGTTTCTGACATGGTCAATAGGCATTGGTTTGGGCATGTCGTGCGCGTCTGCGCGCATGATGTGTTTCCTGATTGCGAAGGCAATGCGCGCCGCCCGGCAAGGGCGGGGCGCATGGCTGTCTTCGCCGAGGCGCCCCCTTTCCCGCCGGCGGACGGAACGGTTCGTCCGGCAGGCTGTTTGGGGGTGCGGATCTCGAGCAGAGAAGGGCGTTTGGTGGATGCCTTGGCGTCGAGAGGCGATGAAGGACGTGGCACGCTGCGAAAAGCCACGGGGAGCTGCGAGCAGGCTTTGATCCGTGGATGTCCGAATGGGGAAACCCGGCCCGTCAGGGCCATCGCGCGCTGAATCCATAGGTGCGCGAGGCGAACCCGGCGAACTGAAACATCTCATTAGCCGGAGGAAAGGAAATCAACCGAGACTCCGCAAGTAGTGGCGAGCGAACGCGGACCAGGCCAGTGCGCAGGATGCGATGAACCGGAACGACTCTGGAAAGGTCGGCCCAAGAGGGTGAGAGCCCCGTACGGGTGGATCGCGACTTGCGACTTGAGTAGGGCGGGGCCCGTGAAACCCTGTCTGAACGTGGGGGGACCACCCTCCAAGCCTAAGTACTCCTCGACGACCGATAGCGGACAAGTACCGTGAGGGAAAGGTGAAAAGTACCCCGACGAGGGGAGTGAAAGAGACCTGAAACCGGACGCCTACAAGCAGTGGGAGGGACTTCGGTCCTGACCGCGTACCTTTTGTATAATGGGCCAGCGAGTTAGTCTTTGCAGCGAGCTTAAGCCGATAGGTGTAGGCGCAGCGAAAGCGAGTCTGAACAGGGCGACAAGTTGCAGGGATTAGACCCGAAACCAGGTGATCTAGCCATGGACAGGTTGAAGGCCGGGTAACACCGGCTGGAGGACCGAACCCACCGTCGTTGAAAAGCCGGGGGATGATCTGTGGCTAGGGGTGAAAGGCCAATCAAACCTGGAGATAGCTGGTTCTCCGCGAAAGCTATTTAGGTAGCGCGTCGCGTATCGCCCACGGGGGTAGAGCACTGGATGGGCTAGGGGGCCTCGCGGCTTACCAAACCCAACCAAACTCCGAATACCGTGGAGCGCAATCGCGGCAGACAGTCTCAGGGTGCTAAGGTCCTGGGACGAAAGGGAAACAGCCCTGACCGCCAGCTAAGGCCCCCAAGTTGCGACTAAGTGGGAAAGGATGTGGGAAGGCCAAGACAACCAGGAGGTTGGCTTAGAAGCAGCCATCCTTTAAAGAAAGCGTAACAGCTCACTGGTCTAGACAAGCCGTCCTGCGCCGAAGATGTAACGGGGCTCAAGTCGCACGCCGAAGCTGCGGGTTCCAGGGATCGGGTATCGGGTATCGGGGCTTCTCTTCCCGCATGGGAAGGGAGGCGCCGGCCGGATGCCGAAACGGCAGGAATGCCGGACTGTATGCGGCCGGGAAGCAAGCAGGCTTCCCCGGTTCCCGATCCTCGATTCCTGGGGCGGTAGCGGAGCGTCGCCTAGGCCTGCGAAGGCATGCTGCGAGGCATGCTGGAGGTATGGCGAGTGAGAATGCTGGCATGAGTAGCGACAAAGAGTGTGAGAGACACTCTCGCCGAAAGCCCAAGGGTTCCTGCGCAAGGCTAATCCGCGCAGGGTGAGTCGGCCCCTAAGGCGAGGCCGAAAGGCGTAGTCGATGGGAACCAGGCGAACATTCCTGGACCTTCCGGTGGTGACGGATGGCGTAAGTGGTCGCGGCTTATCGGATTGTCGCGGCGGCGAAGCCGTCCCGGGAAATAGCCCCGGAGCAAGACCGTACCCCAAACCGACACAGGTGGGCAGGTAGAGAATACCAAGGCGCTCGAGAGAACAACGCTGAAGGAACTCGGCAAAATGCTCCCGTAACTTCGGAAGAAGGGAGCCCGGTTCGTGGGCAACCACGGGCCGGGGGCACAGACCAGGGGGTGGCGACTGTTTACTAAAAACACAGGGCTCTGCGAAGTCGACAAGACGACGTATAGGGTCTGACGCCTGCCCGGTGCCGGAAGGTTAAGAGGAGAGGTGAGAGCTTTGAATCGAAGCCCCGGTAAACGGCGGCCGTAACTATAACGGTCCTAAGGTAGCGAAATTCCTTGTCGGGTAAGTTCCGACCTGCACGAATGGCGTAACGACTTCCCCGCTGTCTCCAGCGTTGGCTCGGCGAAATTGAATTCTCCGTTAAGATGCGGAGTACCCGCGGTCAGACGGAAAGACCCCGTGCACCTTTACTACAGCTTCGCAGTGGCTCTAGGGGATGACTATGTAGGATAGGCGGGAGGCTTCGAAGCGTGGGCGCCAGCTCGCGTGGAGCCAACCTTGAAATACCGCTTTTTTGTTCTCTGGTGTCTAACCGCGGCCCGTGAATCCGGGTCCGGGACCCTGCGTGGTGGGTAGTTTGACTGGGGCGGTCGCCTCCTAAAGCGTAACGGAGGCGCACAATGGTGAGCTCAGGCTGGTCGGAAATCAGCCGCAAGAGTGCAATGGCATAAGCTCGCCTGACTGCGAGGCCGACGGGCCGAGCAGAGACGAAAGTCGGTCATAGTGATCCGGTGGTTCCGAGTGGAAGGGCCATCGCTCAACGGATAAAAGGTACGCCGGGGATAACAGGCTGATACCCCCCAAGAGTCCCCATCGACGGGGGTGTTTGGCACCTCGATGTCGGCTCATCACATCCTGGGGCTGAAGCAGGTCCCAAGGGTTCGGCTGTTCGCCGATTAAAGTGGTACGTGAGCTGGGTTTAGAACGTCGTGAGACAGTTCGGTCCCTATCTGCCGTGGGTGTACGAGACTTGAGAGGACCTGCTCCTAGTACGAGAGGACCGGAGTGGACGACCCTCTGGTGGACCGGTTGTCGCGCCAGCGGCACAGCCGGGTAGCTACGGTCGGAAGAGATAACCGCTGAAAGCATCTAAGCGGGAAACTCCCCTCGAAACTAGGTCTCGCTTGAGAGTCGTGGAAGACCACCACGTCCATAGGCCGGGAGTGGAAGCGCAGCAATGTGCGAAGCGGACCGGTCCTAATCGCTCGAACGGCTCCAGATCCGCGCCCTCAAACAGGGCGGGCGCCATCGGCGAAGACAGTCGCGATCAGGAAGGAAGGACGCATCCGGACGATGCGTTGGCTTGGCGGTTATGGCGCGGGTGCGACACCCGATCCCATCCCGAACTCGGCAGTGAAAGCCCGTAGCGCCCATGGTACTGCGTCTTAAGGCGCGGGAGAGCAGGTCGCTGCCAAGCCAACCCATCGCCCGGCCCGTCCCTCTTCAACCGATGCCTTGGCCGCAGCTTTGCCGCGGGGTGGAGCAGTCCGGTAGCTCGTCAGGCTCATAACCTGAAGGTCGCAGGTTCAAATCCTGCCCCCGCAACCATCGAGACCGACATTCCCTTCGAGGGCGTGTCGGTCTTTGTCGTTTCGGGACGATTCCCCGTCCGCGCCGGGCTCCGGCAGGATGCGCTCGACCGGGCCCCGGATCGCGGATGCGGCGGCGTCGCGCTCGCCGGGCTTGCCATGCAGCCGCCGGGAGTGACAGGATCCGGAGGCATCGGCAGGAAGGAGCCCGGCGATAATTTCGCGCCGCAGCTTTCTCGCGGCTTCGGCCGCTGCAGCGCTGCTGCCCCCGGCGGCCCGGGCCGTCGGCGCGCCCTTGCCGATTTTCGACGCCCATATCCATTTCAGCCATGACGCCGCGGCGCTGTTTTCCGCCGGCGAGGCCGTCGCCATTCTGGAGAAGGCGGGGCTGAAACGCGCGCTGGTGTCGAGTTCGGGCGACGCCGGCACCCGCGCGCTCCATGCCGCGGCGCCCGGCCTTGTCCTGCCGAGCCTCCGCCCCTACCGCCGGCGCGGCGAAATCTCCAGCTGGGTCGACGACCCGTCGGTCATCGACTTCCTGGAGGACCGTCTGACGCGCTTCAAATGGGTCGCGGTCGGCGAATTCCACCTCTTCGCCCCGCAGACCGGCAAGGCCGTTCCCCGGCGCATGATCGAGCTGGCGCGCCGGCACAATCTTCTCCTGCACGCCCATTCGGACGCCGGCGCCGTGGACGCGATCTTTGCCCAATGGCCGGAAGCGCGGGTGCTGTGGGCCCATGCCGGCTTCGTCGGTCCGGATATCGTCGGCCCGATGCTCGCAAAGCACGCGAAGCTGTGGACCGACCTCGCCTTCCGCAGCGAACACGCGCATGAGGGCCGGGTCGAGGAGGACTGGCGGGCCCTGTTCGCCGCCTTCCCGGACCGCGTCACGGTGGGCACCGACACTTTCACGCCGGAGCGCTGGCACTATGTCGCCCACCACGCGGACTGGACCCGGGAATGGCTGGCCGACCTGCCGCGCGGCCTCGCCGAGAAAATCGCCTGGCGCAACGGCGAGGCGATGATCGGGCCCCACCTCGCAAATCTCCGGGAGTGACCTTGGCCCGGCCGCGCCCCGGCGGACCGGCGCTGGCGGCCGCGCTGGCGCTCGTCCTCGCGGCCGGCGAGGCGGCGGCCTGCGACCGTCCCGAGGGCTGGACCGGGGGTGCGAGAATTGCCGGCGACCTGTGGACCGCGTGGTGGCGGTCGGAACCCGCCGCCATCCCGGTAGGCGCGCATTTTTCCGTCCGTTTCCATCTCTGCGGGCCGCCGGCCGGCCGGGTCCGGGTGCGCGGCTGGATGCCGGACCACCGGCACGGCATGAATTACCGGCCCGAAGTGACTCTGAACGGATCGTCCGGGACGGCCGAAGGCCTGATGTTCCACATGCCGGGGCGCTGGCAGCTGCTCCTGGATATCCGCGGCGCGGCGGGCGGGGAAGTGCTGACCGCCGAAACGGTGCTGGAGTGATAGCCCGGCGTTCCCGCCTGCCTGCCGCCGCCCGCCTCGCGGGACTTGCGATCGCGGTCTGCATGCTTTCTGGAGCCGCCGCGCCGGCGCCGGCGCTCGACTTTACTACCGCGGAAGAACGCCGGATCCTGCGCCACGGGCCGTGGCCGCCGGCCTCGCGGCCCGACCCGAGCAACCGGGCCTCCGGCAAGCCGGCCGCCATCGCCTTCGGCCGGGCGCTCTTCTTCGAGCCGCGCCTGTCGGCCTCCGGCCGGGTCTCCTGCGCCACCTGCCACCCGCCGGAACGGGCCTGGACAGACGGCCTGCCGCAGAGCCGCGGGCAGCGGACCGTGGACCGCAACGCGCCGGCCCTGTTCAACCTGCGCTTCAACCGCTGGTTCGGC
This sequence comes from Alphaproteobacteria bacterium, assembly GCA_022824105.1. Classification (GTDB taxonomy): domain Bacteria; phylum Pseudomonadota; class Alphaproteobacteria; order Bin95; family Bin95; genus Bin95. The sequence continues at coordinate 2,138 of JAJEAZ010000407.1, read as the reverse complement.
TGGGATGGGGCGCAGGACTCGCTGTGGGCGCAAAACCTGCGGCCGCTGCTCGACCGGCGCGAAATGGGTATCGGCCCCGGCGGGGCGGCGCGGCTGGTCCGCCTGGACCGGCAGCTTTCCTGCGGCTACCGGCGCGCCTTCGGCGAAGCGCCCGGCGCGGACGACGAGCGGATTTTCGTCGATCTCGGCAAGGCGCTGGCGGCGTTCCTGGAAACCCGGGTCACCGGCCGCACGCCGTTCGACGATTTTCGCGACGCGCTGGCGCGGGGCGATGCGGCCGGCCAGGCCCGCTATCCCGCTGCCGCCAAACGCGGCCTGCGCCTGTTCGTCGGCCGCGGCAATTGCGCCTTCTGCCATTTCGGCCCGGCCTTCACCAATGGCGAGTTCGCCGATGCCGGCGTGCCGCATTTCATCGAGCCCGGCCGGGTCGATCCCGGCCGCCATGGCGGCATCCGCAGGCTGCGCCGGAGCCCCTACACCCTGCTGGGCCGCTTCAACGACGATGCCGGGCGCTCCACCGCAGCCGGGACCCGCCATGTCCGCCTGCGCCAGAGCAATTTCGGCGAGTTCCGGGTGCCGGGCCTGCGCAACGCGGCGCTCACCGCGCCCTACATGCATGCCGGCAGCCTCGCGACGCTCGCCGATGTCGCCCATCACTATTCGACGCTCGACGAGGAACGGCTGCACGCCGGGGGCGAGCGGATTCTGCGCCGCCTGGACCTGTCCGCGCGCGAGCGGGCCGATCTCGTCGCCTTTCTCGAAACGCTGACGGAAACAGCGCCGCGTCACGGGTTCGTCGGCAAGCCCGGAGACGCCCTGTGCCGATAGGGGCCGGTCGCCGGGCGGCCTCAATCCCCCGCGAATGCGATCAACCGCCCGCAGACGAGCGCGCCCGGCCAGCAGACCAGTGAGAGGACGGCGTGGCCGGCCAGGCGGGCGCGCGGGGCATCCCTGAGCAGGAACCCGTGGGTCCGGCAGAGCGCGAGCGTGGACAGGACCCCGACCGCGATGAAGGCCAGCTTGAGCTGCAGGAAGCCGACGGCGCTGTACTCCCGCGCCCGGATCGAGAACAGCAACGGCCCCGTGAGCAGGGCGAGGACCAGCCCGGCCGCCGCCACCGGCGCGAGTACCCGCACCGCCGCCTCGCGGGAGACGCCGCGCCACAGGCCGAGAAGCCGCAGGTTGAGCGGGACGACGGACCCGACCAGCAGCGCGACCCCGAAGATGTGCGCGGCGTTGACGCCGGCATAAATCCAGCGCGAACTGCGCAGGGTCTGCGCGAGCGCCGTCCCCTCCAGCGCCGCGAACAGGGCCTCCAAGGTCTCAGTCGCGTCCGGGGTAGAGGACGTATTCGCGTTTGCCGAGGAACAGCCGCTCCACCTTGACCCGCCTGTCCGAAATATCGGCGGCCGGCTCGCCGATCACCCGGAGCTCGACCCCTTCGGCCAGGTCGCCGTCCTTGAGCCCGGCGCGTTCGTTGCGCCAGGGCTGGCCGACCTCGGCCGTCCATTTCTCGCCTTCCACGTCGATCTTCAGGATGCCGTGGGGATTGCCCAGGCGGACGGTCTCGATAATGCCGGTCAGGTCGATATTGCCGCCGGTGGTCCACGACCAGCCGTGATGGGCGAGCGCCCCGACCGCCGGAGCCATGAGCCCCAGGGCCAGGACCGCGATGAACAGGAGCCTTGTCATCGTGCGCCTCCGCTGCCTCGAATGTTGCCGCAAAGGTTGCGCCGCACGACCGGACATTCAAGCCCGCACGCCCCGGACAACCCTCAGGTCCCAGGCGATCATACCCCCGGGGAACGGACGACCGTGTCCGGGACTTCGCCGAGATACCCGTCGAGAAAGGCGCTCCGGTAGCCGTTCTCGGTCCACAGCACGGGGAAGAAGGATTCGTCCATCTCCACGCTTCCGGCGCGCTTGTAGCGGCCGTAGATATTTCCGACGTTGGTCGGGTGGTAGCGCGCTTCGGAAGACATGCAGTGGGACGCCAGCGCCCGCCGGGGCGCGTCGGTGCGGTTCGTGCCCGAGCCGTGGAATGTCCGTCCGTGGTGAAAGACGCCCCCTCCCGCCGGGACTTCGACCCGCACCGCTTCGGGGACGACGCCCGCCCGTGCGGCGGCCTCGTGCATCTC
>JAJEAZ010000050.1 GCA_022824105.1 Alphaproteobacteria bacterium | reverse complement strand
ATCCACCATCCCTCAAACCCTCCTGGCAAGGCTCGAAACCCTTCAAACACAAAGAATCAGAACCGCCCAAAAAGCGCAAACCTTCAAACCCAAAACACACAACGTTTGAGATGTGTGCATACGGTAGCCCCCGAGCCGGGGCCCATGTCGTCATCCCGGACCCGATCCGGGACCCTGACTCGCGCCACCGCCGCAGCCGGTGGAGAGCAGGCTCAACCGCTGAAACTGCCGCCAGGACCGGGGCTGGACCCCGGCTCGGAGGCCGGGGTGACGACAAGGGGAGCGGGGACAAGGGAAGCGGTGTGGCTAGGCCGTCAGGCGCATCGGATGCACGGCAAAACGAGGTGTGTGCATCCGGTAGCGGCAGGGACTCCCCCCGGATCGAGCCTTTGCGCCGCCCGGACGCCATGCCGATACATGCGGTTCAGCCTCGCGCGTCCGCGGCCTCGGCGCCGGTCATCAGCCTGGAGAAGCGCACCGGCAGGATCTCCTCCGTCTCGAACCGCCCGGCTGCGTTCCTGGCGACGAGCAGCAGCCGCTGGTCCTCCTCCAGCCCCGCCGGGACCGCCATCCGCCCCTCCGGCCCGAGCTGCTGCAGCAGCGCCGGCGGAATGAGGTCCGGCGCCGCGGTGACGATGATGCGGTCGAAGGGCGCCTGACCGGGCCAGCCCAGGCTGCCGTCGCCGATGCGGAAACTCACATTCGCGTAGCCCCGGTCCGTGAGCCGGCGGCGGCCGCTCCGCGCCAGTTCCCCGATCGCCTCGACGGTGAACACTTCCGCTGCAAGCTCCGCCAGCAGCGCGGTCTGGTAGCCGAGCCCCGTGCCGATTTCGAGCACGCGGTGCCCGGGGCCGATCTCCAGCAGGTCGGTCATCAGGGCGACGATGAAAGGCTGCGAGATGGTCTTGTCGCAGCCGATGGGAAGCGGCGAATCGAGATAGGCGTACGGCGCCATCTCGACCGGCACGAAAGCGTGGCGCGGAACCCGCTCCATCGCATCCATGACCGGCTGGGAGATCGCGGCGCGGCCGGTCTTGCCGCTTACATGCCTGGCGTGAAGCCCCACCTGCTCGACCATGATGCGGCGGAGGACCGCGAACCTGTCCTCGCTGTCGTCCGCCGCCGCCACGGTCCGCCACTCAGGGTTCCGCGGGCGACCAGCCGGCGAAGCGGCCGGGCCAGACATTCGGGTCGACCATGCTGCGCGGCGGCTCCCCGGCGATGACCTGCGCGATCTGGTCGGCGACGCCGTGCATCATGGCGTGGACGCCGAGGTCGGTATTGGATGCGATATGCGGGGTGACGATGACATTGTCCATCGCCAGCAGCGGGTTGTCCGGCAGCGGCGGTTCGGGGTCGGTCACGTCCAGCGCGGCGCCCGCAAGATGGCCGTCCTGCAAGGCCCGGATCAGCGCCGCCTCGTCCACCACCGGCCCGCGCGAGGCGTTCACCAGGTAGCCGCCTTCGGGAATCATGCGCAACTCCCGCTCTCCGACCAGATGGCGGGTCGCGGGCATCAGCGGCACATGCAGGGTAACGAATTTGGCGTCCGCGAATACGGAGTCGAGGTCGTCCGTCAGCGTCACGCCCTCCGGCGTCTCCTGCTGCAGGTCCACATAGGGGTCCGAAACGCGGACATTCATGCCGAGCCCGAGCGCGCAGGCCGCCGCCACGCGCCGCCCGATGCGCCCGTAGCCGACGACGCCAAGATTGCGCCCCAGCAGTTCCGTGCCCCGCATCTGCTCGCGCACCAGCGGCCGGCCTTCCCTCAGGAAGCGGTCCCCGGTCATCACGCGGGCCGCAAGCGCCATGAGCAGCGCGACCGTGTGTTCCGCCGTGGACTGCGAGGGCGCATCGGGGTTGTGGATGACGATAATGCCGCGTTCGCTCGCCGCCTCCACGTCGATCTTGTCCACGCCGATGCCGGGCGTGGCGACCATCTTCAGGCGGTTGCCGGCCCGCGACATGAACGCCGCGTCTATCGGTCCCCGGCCCGCGACCACGATGTCCGCGCCGGAGACCTGCTCCAGCTCCGGATCGACGACCACCTCGGCCATCTCCCGGACCCGGTCCGCCGCCCCCATCGTGAGCTCGTTCTGCATCACCACCTTGACCGGCATCCCGTTTCCCCCGCGCTTCGGTCGCTGCCTTCGTTATACACACCGATCTGCCGGGAGTCGCATGCGGGACGGCCGGGCGTTGCGCCGGCCTCGTTTCCACCGGCATTCCGTGAAAAATCTCCGGTGCTTTCATTTTATGTTCTCGCATGGACTTGACATTTGGCGGTATGGTGTAGAATGAAAGTAGAGAGAGGCGGCTTCCGGGGCCGCCTTTCGGCTTTTCTGCAGAAAGCGATGGCTGGGGGCCGCGAAAAAGACCCCGGCGGGAGGTGACGGGCGAGGTGCGTCCGGCGTCTCGCGCGCGCAATCAGGCGCACGAGCCGCGCCGCCGCGATACGCCCGCCCGCGCCCGCGCACGCACACCCGCGCGAAACGCGCGCGAAACAGGGACACCGTCCCGCCCTTTGCCCTGAAGGAGGCACGCATGACCG
>JAJEAZ010000619.1 GCA_022824105.1 Alphaproteobacteria bacterium | reverse complement strand
GTGGAAATCCCTCCGCAAGGCGGCGACACCAGCTTCGCCAACATGCGCGCGGCCTGGGACGGTCTCGATGCCGAGGAACAGCAGCGCCTGTCGAAACTCCGGACGGTCAACAGAATCGACCGGCACCTTGCGGCCCAGACGCTGGACGAGGACCTGGAGAAATACGACATCCCCGTCGTTCATCCCATGATGCGCACCCATCCCGAGCACGGCTCGAAGGCGCTCTATTTCCACATATCCAAGGCGCACTACATCGAGGGCATGACGCCGGAGAACTCGCAGGCGCTCATGCAGGACCTGCTCGACCGCACGATCCGGGACAGCAACGTCTATCGCCACAGCTGGCGGCAGGGCGACATGGTGGTCTGCGACAACCGGGCCGCGATGCACCGCGCCCACGGCGACTATGACCGCCAGCACCCCCGGACGCTCTGGCGCATCATCCTGGAGGGCGACCGCCCGGTGTGATGCGCGACCGCGCCGTCACATCCTGCCCTTCCAGGGAACGAGGGCGCGTTCGACCCGGCGCATGATGAGGTCGAAGACGAAGGCGACCGCGCCGATGACGATGATGCCGAGAAAGACGATGTCGGTGGCGAGGAACCGGGCGGCGTTCAGCACCATCACGCCGATGCCCGCCTTGGCGGCCACCATCTCGGCCGCCACCAGGGTCGTCCATCCGAACGCGATGGCCACGCGCATGCCCGTCAGGATTTCCGGAAGCGCGCCCTTCAGCACGACCTGGCGCAGGACCTGGCGGTGGCTCGCCCCCATCGAATAGGCGGCGTGTATTTGCTCGATGGACACGGAGCGCACGCCCGCCCGGGCATTGATGGCGATGGGCGCGAAACAGGCGAAGTAGATCAGGAACAGCTTGCCGGACTCGCCGATACCGAACCAGATGATCGTCAACGGCAGATAGGCGAGCGGCGGGATCGGACGGTAGAACTCGATGGGCGGATCGAAGACGCCCCGCGCATGGCGGCTCATGCCCATCGAAATGCCGATCGGCACCGCGGTCACGGTCGCAAGCGCAAAGGCGCCGAAGACGCGGTAGAGGCTCCAGAGGATATGCTCGTGGAGCGCATGATCGCTGAATCCGTGGCATTTCGCCTCGACCTCGGCCAGACCGCCGACCACGACCAGCAACTGCTCGAAATAATGCTCCGTGCAGGCGATCCTGGCGAACTTCGAGATCACCATCTCGGGCGCCGGCAGGAACAGGGGCCGGATCAGCCCGAGTTGTGTGACAACCCACCAGCCCCCGAGAATCACGATGATGGTGACCGCGCTGATCGCCGTGCCGGAGCCCCGCCCCGGCGCGCCATACTGCTCGACCGCCTGCGGACCGCGCCGCCTGAAGAGCCCGAGCCTCATGGCAGCACGTCGCCCGTTTCTTCGCCGTAAATGATCGAGAGGATTTCCTCGCGAAGCGCGATGAACTCCTGCGAAGACTTGACCGCCCTTGCATTGCCGGTCTCGAAGAAGCGGCGGCAGAAGTCGATATCGTAAGCGTGCGTTATCCGGCCCGGCCGCGGCGACATCACGATCAGGCGCGTCGCCATGAACAGGGCTTCCTCGACGCTGTGCGTGATGAAGAAGACGACCTTTCGGGTCTTGCTCCACGCATCCAGGACAAGCTCCTGCATGTTTTCGCGCGTGAACGCATCGAGCGCGCCCAGAGGCTCGTCCATGAGCAGCATGTCGGGGTCGCAGGTCAGCGCGCGGGCAAGGCCGACACGCTGCTGCATGCCTCCCGACAGCTGGTAAACCGGATAGCGTTCGAAATCCGACAGCCCCACCAGGGCCAGATAGTCACGGGCCCTGGAAAGCCGTTCCTCCTTCGCAACCCCCTGGAGCTTCAGCCCGAACTCGGTGTTCTCGAGTACATTCAGCCAGGGCAGGAGGGCGTGTTTCTGGAACACCACACCCCGGTCCGAACCGGGGCCGCGGATCGGCTCGTCCCTGTGAAGGACCTCTCCCGAGGTCGGCTGCAAGAAGCCGGCGATGACATTGAGCAATGTCGTCTTGCCGCAGCCCGACGCACCGAGCGCCACGACGAACTCGTTGTCGCGGAAATCGAGACTCACATTGTCGAGCGCCCTGACCACACCCTCGCCGTCGACCGCCGGAAACTCGACGGTCACGCGATTGAGACTAACGACCGCGGTCATCGGGAAACGGGCTTCGCTTGGGGCGGACAGCCCCGGCTCACGAGCCGGGGCCATCCTTCCGGCCGCTCAGCAGCCGCCGTCCAGAACCATCTGGGCGAATTTCGGCGTGGCCGAACCGGAATAGTCGTCGAGCACGCTGTCCAGCTTGCCCTGCGACACCAGGAACTCCGAGGCCGCCATCAGCGCGTTCTGCACGCCGCCGCCGAGCCAGGTTGCCGACACCTGCTCCTCAAGCGTCGGATAGTCGTAGAGCGCGAGCACGCCGCCCACCTGGTCCGCGTTGCCGGAAACCGCGTCGGCGATGCCCATCGCATTGTCCGTGCCCGGCCCGTAAGCGCCAGGGTTCATGCGGTAGTCCGCATCCGCCGACGAGACCATCTTGACCCACTGGCAGGCGAATTCCGGGTTCTCGTCGGTGAAGCCCTTGCGCGCCACCATGGCGTCGAAGGTGGCCTTGCCCCAATTGCTGAGGTCGCCCGAGGTCAGCAGCACCCTGCCCTTTTCCTTCATGCGGCCGAGGGCGGGGTCCCACACGAACCCGCCATTGATGTCCCCGCGCTCCCAGGCCGCCACCATGTCCGGCGGCGACATGTCGAGCACTTCGAGGTCGCCCGTCGGAATGTTGAACTGCTCAAGCGCGAACATCATGTGGAAATGGGTCGTGGAGCCGAAGGGAACCGCGATCGTCTTCCCCTTCAGATCCTGCGGAGCGGTTACCGAGTCGTCGACGACCAGCGCCTCGGCATTGTTGATGTTGTCGTAGACGTAGATGACCTGGAGATCGACGCCGCGGCTGTAGCCCGCCGCTGTCGGCGACGAGCCGTTGAGCGAGATGTCCACCGAGCCCGACGCCATGGCGTTGATGACCTCGGTGCCGGAGGTGAATTTCACGAACTCGATGCTCTTGCCGCCCAGACCGTTGGCCTTGAGCTCTTCCATCTTCGCCTTCCACGGCCCATAGACGAGCTGGAAGCCGACCGTGACGTCGGCCGCCTGGGAACTCGCGGCCATGGCGACCATCGCCGATGCGGCTATGGCGGCGACTGCATGCAGTTTTCTTTTCATGGTTTGCCCTGCCCTCATGTTTGGCGGCCGCGCCGCAGATGAGGCGGCCGCTTCCGGCCCCTGTTCGGGCAACCCTGTCAT
>JAJEAZ010000066.1 GCA_022824105.1 Alphaproteobacteria bacterium | reverse complement strand
CGCCATGTCCCGGTATCGCTCGCCCAGTTCCTCGCGCACGAAGTCGAGGTTCCAGCGGTGGACCTGGTGGAGGTCCGCGAAGCCGCCCATGGCGAAGGCGCGCAGCAGGTTCAGGGTCGCCGAGGACTGGGTGTAGGCCTGCAGCATCCGCTGCGGGTCCGGTTCGCGCGAGGCCTCGTCGAAGGCCATGGCGTTGATGATGTCGCCCCGGTAGCTCGGCAGCTCCACCCCGTCCACGGTTTCGGTCGGGGCCGAGCGCGGCTTGGCGAACTGGCCGGCCATGCGCCCGACCTTCACCACCGGGCAGGACGCGCCGAAGGTCAGCACCACGGCCATCTGCAGCAGCACCTTGAAGGTGTCGCGGATATTGTTGGCGTGGAACTCGGCGAAGCTCTCGGCGCAGTCGCCGCCCTGGAGCAGGAAGGCTTCGCCCCGGGCCACGCGCGCGAGATCGGCCTTGAGGTTGCGCGCCTCGCCGGCGAAGACCAGCGGCGGCCATGTGGCGAGGCTCTTCTCGGCGGCCCCCAGCGCAGCCTGATCCCTGTAGACCGGCATCTGCCGCGCCGGCTTGTTGCGCCAGGTCCGGGGCGTCCAGGTCTCGCCCATGAGCCTACTCCTTGCGTTAGCGCCTCGCGGGGAAGGCGGGGCTATACGCCGAAACGCCCCGGATTTCAAACACGGCCCCGGCCCTCCGCGCGCCGTGTCACGGGTTGTCATGCCTTGCCATGCGCTCCTCCTCGCGGCGGCCCTTCCTCCGCCGGGTCTTGTTGCCGTCCCGTTCCCGGCCGCCGGGCCGGGAGCGCGGACCCGCATCGCGCCCGGACCTGTGGACGGGGGAGGCGGAACGGGCTAGGCTCGGACGGCGACAGGGAAGACCGGCATGGCCACCGCATCGACCGAACGGATACGCAGCGCGCTGGAGCAGGCGGGCGTCCAGCCCGATGCCGCCGCCGCGCTGGCGGAAGCCGCCGGCCGCAAGCCCCTGGCGCAACGGGACTGGCTCGCCCCGTTGCTGTTCGCCGCCCTGCTGGGGCTGCTCGGCTGGATCGCGCTCTCCATCCACGAGATGAACGCCCGCCTCGGCGTCGTCGAAACCCGCCTCAAAGCCGTCGAGGAAGGACAGGCGGCACTGGAGGCAGGCCAGGCGCAGGCGAGCGCGGAGCGCCAGGCGCTGGAAAACAGGCTGGGCGCGAGGATCGACGAGGCCGTCCGCCGCCTGCCGCCGCCGCGTTAGCGGGTCCGGGCATCCATAGCGTCCGCCGCCCCCTCCGTCAGGCGCGGAGTTCGGGGCGGTTGCGGAAGTGGTCGAGGGCGGCGGGGTTCTCCAGCGCCTCGACATTGGCGACCGTGCGCCCGTGCACGGCGTCGCGCACCGCCAGTTCGACGATCTTGCCCGAGCGCGTGCGCGGAATGTCGGCCACCTCCAGGATCACCGCCGGGGCGTGGCGCGGCGAGGCGCCCTCGCGGATGCGCCGGCGGATGCGGTCGCGCAGCCCGTCGTCGAGCGCCGCGCCCGCCGCCAGCCGCACGAACAGCACGATGCGCGTGTCCCCCTCCCATTCCTGGCCGATCGCCAGCGCCTCCTCCACCTCGTCCAGCGACTCGGCCTCGCGGTAGATCTCCGCCGTGCCGATGCGCACCCCGCCCGGGTTGAGCGTGGCGTCGGAGCGCCCGTAGATCACCATGCCGCCGGTCTCCGAGGAGACCGAGGCGAAGTCCCCCTGGCGCCAGACATTCTCCCAGCGCGCGAAATAGGCCTCGCGGTAGCGCGCGCCCTCCGGGTCGTTCCAGAACATGACCGGCATGGAGGGGAAGGGCCGGGTGCAGACCAGCTCGCCTTTCCCGTCCAGCACCGCCCGGCCCGCGCCGTCGAACACGGAAACCGCCATGCCGAGCTGCGGGGCCTGGATCTCGCCCCGGTGGACCGCGCCCAGCGGGTTCGCGCCGACGAAGCAGCCGCAAAGGTCCGTGCCGCCGGACATGGAGGCGACGGCCATGTCCGCCTTCGCCCTGCCGTAGAGCCAGTCGAAGCTCTCCGGCGCGAGCGGCGAGCCGGTGGTCAGCACGCTGCGCAGCGCCTCCAGCCGCCGCCCCTTCGCCGGCTCGACGCCCGCCTTGCGCACCGCGTCCACATATTTCGCCGAGAGGCCGAGATGGGTGATGCCCTCCTCCTCCGCGAAGTCCCAGAGCGCCTCCGGGCCGGGGTGGAAGGGCGAGCCGTCATACAGCATCAGCGCCGCCCCGAAGGCGAGCCCGCCCAAGAGCCAGTTCCACATCATCCAGCCGAGCGTGGTGAAGTAGAACACCCGGTCGCCCTCGCCGACATCGGCGTGCAGGCGGTGCTCCTTCAGGTTCATCGCCAGCACGCCGCCCGCCCCGTGGACGATGCATTTGGGCTTCCCCGTCGTGCCGGAGGAATAGAGGATGAAGAGCGGCCGGTCGAAGGGGCCGCGGCTCCAGGCGACCGGCCCCGGCTCGAAGCCGGCGAGGAAATCCGCGAGCGTCTCCGCCTTCGGCACGGCGGACATGTCCGGCTCGTCCGCCAGATAGGGGATGGTGACGACCCGCTCGACGCTCGGCAGGCCGGCGGCGACCTCCGCCAGCTTCGCCCTTATGTCGTGGCCGCGCCCGGCATATCTGTAGCCGTCCACCGCGAACAGGATGCGCGGCCCGATCTGGCCGAAGCGGTCGAGCACCCCGGCCGCGCCGAAATCCGGCGAGCAGGAGGAGAACACCGCCCCCCGCGCCGCCGCCGCCGCCATGACGGCCACCGCTTCCGGCATGTTCGGCAGGAAGGCCGCCACCCGGTCGCCCTCGCCGATCCCCGCCGCCGCCAGCGCCTGCGCGAGGCGGGAGGTCTCGCCGCGCAGCCGGTCGCGCGACCATGTGCGCCGGAGCCCGTCCTCGCGCCGGAAGATCAGCGCCGGCGCCGCGCCGCGCCTCCGCAGCCGCGTCTCGGCGTAGTTGAGGCGCGCGCGGGGGAAGAAGCGCGCCCCCGGCATCCGGTCCCCGTCCTCGACGAAGGGCGCCGCGCCCTTGTCGCCGACGATCCCGGCATCGTCCCAGACCAGCTCCCAGAAGGCGTCCGGCCGCTCGACCGACCAGCGGTGCAGCGCCGCGTAGCCGTTCGCGCCCGCGCCCTTCTCCCGGTTGGCGCGGGCCATGAAGGCCGCCATGTTGCTCGCCGCCCGGCGCTCCGCCGACGGTTCCCACAAGAGATCGGACATGCCTCGCGCGCCTCGGTGACGGGACAGGGGGCCGAACGATAACCGCTCCCGCCCGCGCGCGAAACCGCCGGCCGGGCGTCCGTTCAGCACCACCGTCGCCCCCCACTCGTCGCCCCGGACCCCGCCTGCCCCCGCGAAGGCGGGGGATCCGGGGCCCAGCCCTGAACGGCGCGGCGGCCCCGGCGGTCGATCCTGTTCTCCACCGGCTGCGGCTGCGGCGCGAGTCAGGGATGGCCCCCCGCCTTCGCGGGGGTGACGAAAGGGGTGGCGGGGGTGACGGAAAGGGCGCGGGGGTGACGGCGGTGTTGCGGCGGCCGGCCTTGCCCCGCGCCGCCGGAGTTCCTATGCTCCGGGCCATGACCGGGGCCATTGCCTTCGACACCCACCGCTTCGTCAAGCGCCTGACGGAAGGCGGCTTCACCGAGGAGCAGGCCGAGACCCTGGCCGAAGAGCATGTCGCCCTGCTCAACACGAACCTGGCGACCAAGGCCGACATCGAGGCGGTCAGGGCGGACCGCGCCGTGGTCAAGGTGGACTTCGCTGCGGTCAGGGCGGACCTCGCTGCGTTCAAGGCCGATCTCCGGCGCGCCCTCGCTGGGTTCAAGGCCGATCTTCTGAAATGGCTGTTCGGCGCGATGATCGCCCAGGCGGGGTTGATCGTCGCGCTGGTCAAGCTGCTGTAGCGGCCCCGCCCGCCGGCCTGCGGGTCAGCGCGGCGGGGGCAGGCGGCGGGCGACGTCCCCGATCCGGCGCTCCAGCGACTGACGCTCCGCGCCGGCCTGCGCTTGGCCCGTCTCCAGCTTCGCCTGACCCTTCCTCAGCTCCGCCTGACCCTTCCTCAGCTCCGCCTGGCTTTCCTCCACCGCGATGAGGCGGGTTTCGACGACGCCGAGGCGCGCGTTCATCTCGTGGATGGAGAGCGCGATCCAGCCGAGCAGCCCCAGCAGGGCGGCGACGAGGACCGGGGCGACCCAGTCCCGTTGCGTCAGGGGCTTGCGGCCGGCGGCTTCCGCCACTGCGGCGGCGGCGTCGGGCTGGACGCCGGCCTGCTCCAGCGCGCTGCGTATCCTTTCGGTCGATGCGGTGGCCATGCCGGTCTTCCCCGTCGCTGTCCGAGTCTGACACGCCCGGCCCCCGCCGTCCACAGGCCCGGGCGCGGCCCAGCAAAGGCCCGTCACGCCGAGAGAGCCCTCCCCCGACCCCTCCCGCCGAGCGGGAGGGGAGAGAGGCGGAGGTTTCACGGGATGCCCTGTCTTCTCCTCCCCCGCGTGCGGGGGAGGCCGGGTGGGGGGCCGCTTTCGCGGCAGCGGAAGCGGCGGTGTTGCGGCGGCCGGCTGTTGCAGGAATGCAACACAAATCCGGAATCGCGCCTCGCGGCGGCCATTCTCCTTGATTGCAAACCCCCTTGTTCGGTAGGGATAGCCCTGCAACATCGGAGACTATCCTCCCGGTGCTGCGTTGCAACGAAGTGAAACAGAGGAGAAGGGGACACCCATGCGGAAAACCCTTATTGCGACCTCCGCGCTCGCCTTTGCGGGCGCAGTGGCTGCAGCGCCGGCCTCGGCGGCTGACAAGATGTCGGTCGGCGTCGGCGGCTATATGGAGCAGTGGGTCGGCGTGACCGACATCAGCGACTCTGCGGACAAGTCGAGAGACGGCGGCATCTCCCAGTGGTCGGACAGCGAAATCTTCTTCAAGGGCAAGCTGGAGTCCGACAGCGGCCTGACCTTCTCCGTCAAGGTCGAACTGGAAGGCAACACGACCGGTGACACCATCGACGAGTCGCAGCTCACGATGAGCGGCTCCTTCGGCCAGATCGTGCTCGGCACCGAGGACCACCCGGCGGCGCTCATGCACTACGGGAACCAGGATGTCGGCGTCGGCTACTGCGGCGACTCGGGCTGGACCGGCGTCACGGGCTGCGCGCGCAACACCGCCATCGGCCTGGGAACGAACGGCTGGATCGTGGGCGGCGACGAGCAGAAGATCGCCTATTACACGCCGCGCATCAGCGGCCTGCAGTTCGGCGCGGCCTATATCCCGGACCACACCGCCGAGGACAAGAACGCCCTCCCGAACGGCAATGACAACGCCGGCTGGTCGGCCGGCCTGAACATGCAGCAGAACCTCGGCGACGCCAGCGTTGCGATGTCCGTCGGCCACTACCAGGTCAGCCAGACCATGAAAGCGGTGGACCTGAGAGCCTGACCCAAAAAGAGTTGAGCGGTTTCAAGGGTTTGTGATTCAGTTCGGTTTTGCGACAGAACGGAGCCACACATGCCCTGGACAGAAACCGCTCGCCGAGAGTATCGGCGGGACTGCCCGCGATATTCAAG
>JAJEAZ010000637.1 GCA_022824105.1 Alphaproteobacteria bacterium | reverse complement strand
ACTTCGAGCCCGAGAGCCTGTGCGGCGCGCGCCATCGCCCCGTGCGCGAACGCCTCGCCCTCGCCATAGCTCGCCCGCGTGATGCCGACCCCGTCATGGGTCGCTTCCGCGAGTTCGTCGAAAAGGTCCGCGGCCAGTTTTCTAGGCTCCATGAAATGCCCCTGCTAAGTTCCCGGCCATCGAATCGTCAGCCGCCGCCGGGGTCAAGGCTTTCCGTCCCCTCCGCCGTCGGCCCCCCTCATGGAGCGTGTGTCCCCATGCCGCTTTCAGGCCTCACCGTCATCGAGATCGGCCAGAACATCGCCGGCCCTTTCGCCGGCACGATCCTTGCCGATCTCGGCGCCGACGTCATCAAGATCGAGAAGCCGGGCGGCGACGACGCCCGCTTCTGGTTCGTCGAGAAGGACGGGGAGCGCCATCCGCTCGCCTTCCATATCCTCAACCGCAACAAGCGCTCCGCGGTGGTGGACTTCAAGGAGGAGGCGGCGCTCCAGCGCTTCCTGGCGCTGGTCGAGCGGGCGGACGTGCTGCTTCACAATCTGCGCCCCGGCCTCGCGGAGACGCTCGGCATCGGCTTTGAGGCGCTGAAGGCGCGCAATCCGCGCCTCGTCTATTGCGAGGTGGGCGCGTTCGGGCGGACCGGGCCGCTCGCCTCCAAGCCCGGCTACGAGCCGCTCGCGCACGCCTATGCCGGCATCATGGCGATGAACGGGCCGGTCGAGGGGCCGCCCATGCGCGCCGGCGCTTCCATCGTCGATCCCGGCACGGGCATGTGGGCCGCCATCGGCATCCTCGCCGCGCTGCGCCGCCGCGAGCGGACCGGCGAGGGCGGCCGCGTCGATGTCTCGCTCTTCGAAACGGGCCTCGGCTGGGTCTATCAGCCGGTCTCGGACTACCGGTTCACGGGCCGCGAGCCTGAGCGGCAGGGCAACGGCAATTCGATGCTGACCCCTTACCAGGTGTTCGAGACCGCGACCGGCCCGATGATGGTCGCCGCCGGCAACGACCGGCTCTACCGCCGGCTCTGCCAGGTGCTCGGACGGCCCGAATGGGGAACGGACGCGCGCTTCGCCACCGTGCGCGACCGGCTGACCAACCGCGCCCAACTGATCCCGCTCGTCGAACTCGCCTTTCTCACCCGGCCGCGAAGGGCGTGGCGGGCCGCGCTGGAAGCGGCAGGCGTTCCCCATGCGCCGATCAACAAGGTGAGCGAGGCCGTCGACGACGCGCAGACGGCGGCGCTCGGCGCGGTGCTGACGGAACCGGAAACGGGCTACCCGCTGCTCGGCCTGCCGGTGAGCCTGGACGGCGAGCGCCCGCCGGTTCGCAGCGCCGCTCCCGCCCTCGGCGCGCACACGCGGGACGTGTTCGAGGTCGACGGGAACTCGACGGCCCCTGTATAAGGTCCGGTCATGGCCGCGATCGTCACCCTCAAGGAACGTCAGGCGCGCGCCCTGGTCCGCCGCAAGGTGGCGCAGGCTCGGCTTGAAACCGTTCTCGCCGCAGCGGCGGCGCAGCATGGCGGCTGTTACCGGCTGTTCGGGTCCGCTGCCCGCGGCGCAATGCGCGCCGACGGCGATGTCGACCTGCTCGCGGATTTTCCCCGGCACAGCGTTGCCGCCGCTATCCGGGCCGCAGAGGATGCCTGCGAGGAGCTTGGCGTGCCCTGCGATATCGTTGATCGGGCCTGGTGCAGCGCCGCGTTCCTTCAACGGGTCCTGCCCGGTTCGAAGGTCCTTGCATGAGCGATGCGCGCTGGATCGAAATAGAGAGGGACTTCAAAGCCGCCTGCGAACATTTTTCGGGCGCGGCCGCCCTGTTGGATACGGGAGGCAGAGTGAGCGGCGGGCCGGGCTGACCGAATCGTCAGGCGGCCCTCGCCGCTGTCCGTGCGGCCTGTGAGCAAGCGCCGAAACGCCCGGGGCCGCATACGGTCGCCGAACCCGGCGTCGGTTGAAGACCGCTGCTATAAGGACGGCGATGGACTTTCACCAGATTCTCGCCCTTGCCGTCCTCATCGCGCTCGGCATCGCGGTGGACGCGGCGGTGAAGCTTGTGCGCGCGAAGAAGCGTCCGCACACCGACACGCCGTGGCAGCGCCGCCGCCTCGCGCTCGCGCTCGCGGTTTTCCTGGCGCTGGCGGCGGCGTTCCTGACGGTCGCCCCGGAGGGGCCGGGGACGCCATCGGGCCTGTCGTCCGGAGGAGCGACTGAATGACGGAGCGGGACGATTGGCTCGCCGGCCTGCCGAAAGCCGAATTGCACCTGCATCTCGAAGGCGCCATTCCGGTGCCGGCGCTGTTCGAACTGGTCCGGGCCGCCGGCGGGGACCCGGCCGTGCCGACCGTCGAGGCGCTGCGGGACCGGCTCGTCTATCCCGATTTCCCGGCCTTCATCGACGCCTGGCTGTGGAAGAACGGCTTCCTGCGGACCTATGGTGATTTCGCCTTCATCGCCGAGGCCGTGGCGGCGGACCTGGCGCGCCAGAACATCCGCTATGCCGAGCTGTTCTT